>NZ_DATCSD010000252.1:0-13374 GCF_036568665.1 Ohtaekwangia sp.
TGAAGTTTTATTGCTCTGCACGAGCGACCCTATATAGTTATTATGATCGAGCCCAAACAAAAGTGAAGTGGTTTTATGAAGTTGTGCTAACCGGTTGCCAAAATCTATCCAATGAGATTTCGTAAAGGCAGAAGGTTGATCGATATATTCTAGTAACAGGAATTGATACTCGCCATTTTCGCCCGAGCCAATAACTCCCGGTATATATATGCTTTTACTATTGCGAAGCAATTTTAGGCCTCTGGCTTCTGCAGCAAACATGCCGGGAAATCGCATACTGCTGTTCCACTTTAAAAAATAATTACCGGAAGAAGTACTCAGCTTGCCACCGTTGTTGATACAACCACCACTAGCCGGTGTGAAGGATTGGATACTTGCAGCAGACGGCTCCAGCTTCAGTAATTTCAATACACTTTCCTGTATGGCCGTTGGTATATTCATGTGTATATCTTTAGAATAAACAATAAAGGTCCGCTTTCATGTGCAGACCTTTATCATATTGTCTTTCGCTTCAGCGCTTACAGTATAATGCCTGTCTTTATACCACCATAGTAATTAATACCCGGAGCCACGTTATAATATCTTCCGAGAGGGCCGTTGAGATCATTGCCCAGGCTATATTTCACATCGAGTACGTTGTCTACACCACCAAATATATCCAGCGAAAAATGTTGCCATTGTTTTTTATAGCCGGCTCGTCCGCCCAGTAAAGAATAGCTGCTTGCGTAATCGGTGTTGGCATCGTTCACCGGTATACGATTGGTATAGCTGAACGTAGCGTTGATATATAGCCCGAGCTGTGTTGAAACGTCCAGGCCTCCAACAAAAATGTTCGGAGCAACTCCTGTAAGTTTATTGCCATTGTAACTGATGGAATCTTTTGCGTAGTTCTTAAAAGTATAGTTGTTGTAAGTATAGCTTGTCCATATTTTCAGTGACGACAGCAGGGATTGAGTTGACAGATGTGGCGACCATGCTAATTGAATTTCAGCACCTTGTTGTTTTGTTCTTCCTGCATTTACATAATACTCCGCGCCATCGTCAAGATGCCTGATAACAATCGTCTGATCGAGATTGAGGTTATATACCACTACATCATACGTAAATGAACTGTTGAGCACAGCACCGCGGATGCCGAGCTCAGAATTTTTTCCTTGTTCAGGTTTAAGACTCGGATTAAAATATCCTGCCGAGGGGAATAACTCTTGTGTAGTAGGAGGTGAGTACCCTTGGCTATAGCTCGCGTGTATAGAAAGATAAGGATTGATTTTATTCAATAATGCTATACGCGGAGAGAACACAGCACCAAATTTATGACTGCCATCCGTTGGAGGCGAGTTCGATAATGTCATGTCGTAAACATTCAGCTTATTTATACTGGCGCCAGCCGTAAGAAAGAAATTAGCAGGCAGGTAAAATTCAGCTTGTGCAAAACCAAAGTATGTATTGATCGAGATCTCATCATCGGTTTGCATGGCTCCGGTTTGTCCGCGGTTGTTATCATATACTTTTACAGGCGAGAAGCTGCGTTGATACTCAGCACCAAAATTCAATTTGCCTTTTGTAAAGCTATATTGAGTATTGGTTCGTGCGCCCATGCCTTGTTCTGCACGTTGCTCTACGTTGCGTATAGCAGGGTTGTCGAATTGTGTGAACGATCCATATACACCTGTTTTGTTAGACCACCGTTCGTTCCATTGATAGTCGTAGCTAAGTCCGGAATAGAAGGTCTTGTTATATACTGCTGCCTTTTGATCTACAGCTCCTAGATTGGGGCCTGTAGTAGGACGAGCTTGTCGCGCGTTATCATCATACTGTTGCTTGGTTAATGCTCCGGGCGTTTGATAGTATAGATCGGAGTAAAGTATATTAGCCGATAACGTTCCTTTATCATTCACGAGAAAATCAGCTTGCGTCTGTATAACATCGCGTGCCATCTGGGTTTGCTGTCTATAGCCATCCGACTGCTGATGTGCATAGAGTACTTGTATATTCGATTGCTCGCTATGTACATTAGCCTGCATGGTATAGCGCATCAATCCATAACTGCCCGCTACAGAAGATATATTTACACCGCTTTTAACAGGAGTATTCTTTAGTAACAATACACCGCCAGTGCCTGCTCCGTATAAACTTGTGCCCGGACCTTTTATAACCTCAAGTTGTTGAAATGAATTTTGATCGAGCAGGTTTAGATAGGTGTTACCACCAGCATCAGTAAAAGGGAGCCCATTCCAATAGATTTTTATGTTACGAACTCCAAAAGGCGAGCGTAGCGAACTTCCGCGTATAGCCAAACGGTAGCTGCCCGGAGAGCGTTCTTCCATGCGCACACCCGGCATGGTATTTATTGCTGAAACAAGAGAAGTATTGCTGAATCGCTCCAGATCTTTCGTTTGCAGAAGACCTATGGATGCCGGTACTTCCGATAATGGTTTGTCATATTGAAATGCTTCAATAATGACTTCATTAAGTACTTTGGTTGTATCCACTGAGCGACTTTCCTGTTGTGCCATGGTGGAAAAAGCAGGTGCGATACAAATAAAAAGAATTAAACCTCGTATCATTGTGTTTTAGGTGAAGCCTGAAATATAACAGATTAGCCCACTCATCAAAAAAACCGAACCAAAAGGTTCGTTATTAGGTTATAATTACCAAACTACAACTATCATGGGAAGACCTCCAGTATTACCGAAGAAGAAAAAAGACGGGTTTTGGCTTGAAATACGAAATAAGGGAGCAAAGTCGGGCGGTACAATTCTTATTCGCGACACATACGAAGCAATGATGCAGGCTGCCAGACAGTACGAGATCACGAAAGATGTGGTTATTTTAGGTGAACACCGTAACGGCAAGAAAGTTGAAGAAACTTCTCGCAAGAAGAAAAGTACTGCTGACGCAGAATAAGCTATCATAGCTTAAGCGTTTGAAGCACCTATAAATTTCGTCAGGACTTCGTCTACTGACTTAACAGGTTTAAAGAACTCAAGGATCCGAAGCATCACTCTGTCAACCAAAGTATCCGGACACGATGCTCCACTGGTTAACACAATCTTGACTATATTTTTATCTGGCAGGAAGGAGTGCGTCACAACGTGTTGCTTGTTGTGATAATTGAAGTGACTAATCTCCTCGTTCGACCGGATTTCCTTTTCTGAATTGATAAAGTAAGTGGGGAATTTTCGTTCGCATAGCTCAACGATATGCGAAGTGTTGGAGCTGTTGTAGCCGCCAACAACCAGCGCCAGGTCTGCATCAGTTTCCAGTAGCTGATACGTTGCATCCTGATTATCGTTTGTAGCATAGCAAAGTGTATCGCGAGTGTCAGCAAAATGCTCTTTCAAATTTTCTACGCCATATACATCAATCATAAGCTGACGAAAATAATCGGCAATAGCCTGGGTCTCGGTTGCCAGCATCGTTGTTTGATTCACAACGCCTATACGTTGCAAGTCGCGCTGCGGATCAAACCCTTCCGAATATTTAGAGGCAAATTCTTCATAGAATGCTCCGTATGGTTTTCTGCCGAGTATATATTCTCCTAACGCAACGGCATCATCCATATCGCGCACAATAACGGAATGTCCTTTCTGTGCACTATGCGAAAAAGTAGCACGCGTTTCTTCGTGCCGGGGCTTGCCGTGAATGATGATAGTATAATTTTCAGTACCGAGCTTCTCCGAACGGTTCCACACTTTTTCAACAAAGGGGCATGTGGTGTTATACTTTTGTACTTCTATACCTTTATCCAGCAGCAGATGTTCAATCTCTACAGTTGTTCCGAAGGCAGGAATGATCACTACATCGTTAGGATGTAAAGCATCCCAGGGTATAAATTGTTTGCCATCGGTATCCATGATAAACTGGATGCCGCGGCTTTGAAGATCAGCGTTTACTTCCTGGTTGTGGATCATCTGGCTTAGCAGGAATACGCGCTTGCCAGGGTTTTCTTCTAATGCACGATAGCTTATCTCGATGGCATTCTCTACGCCATAGCAGAAACCAAAATGACGGGCTATATAAAACTGAACGGGACCAAAGTCCAAAATGGTTGGCGAGAAGTCTTGTTTACGCAGATCTTTTACTCTGCGCGCTTCTTTTATTTTACCGGTGATAGATGACCGGTAATAGACAGGAATATCAAACTTTTTGATAGCAGTTCTCTTTTACACTAACTGCAAAGTTAGAGGAAGTTGAGCTCTAAACGTAAACCGCTATCCGTTAACAGAAATTTTTTTTAGCGAACTAAACTTTATCTGCTAACGGATAACGTGTAAACGATCTATGCTGCTTTGGAGAGTTTATCTTCCTTAATCTTGTTGGTTCGGATTTCCTTTTTCTCAAGATCAAACCACTTCACTTCTACGAAATTGTTTTTGATGTACTTGAGAACTTCCATCACTTTCCCATCAATCTTACTGCGAACACGTTCGCCTTTCTTAAAAAGTCTCCTCATAATTTCAAACTAACTAGTTTATTACATTCTAAAGGCATAATTGAATTCTCTTGGAACGTTTTCGTATGTGCCGGAGAGAATTACCAATTCACCAGTTTTCTTTTTCTTCAATAGTTCGTTGAACTCTTTAACGGATTTCACTGGCACCTCGTTGACTTTTGTGATAATAAAGCCTTCGCGTATGTCTGTGTACTTGGCCAGCTTCCCGTTCCCGAGTTCCTTTACCCGAACACCGTTGTTAATATCTAATTTTTTCAGAACATTTCCACTAACATCTTCAACTTCTAATCCGAGTGCAGCAAAGCCATCGCGTTCTTCAGGCTTAACTGTTCCGGTTTTTCCATCGCGATTCTTGAGAACAACCGGTAGCGTAATCTCTTTTCCTTTCCGGTTTACAGTAACATTTACTTTATCTCCCGGACGATGACGACCTATATATTCAATTAGCGCAGCACTTGTGTTGATCGGTGTTTCATCAATCTTCACTACCACATCACCTTCCCTCATACCTGCTTCTTTCGCAGAACTATGTTCAGGGAATCCGGATACATACGCGCCTGTATTTACCTGCAAATCTTTTTCTTTTACAATCTGGCTGTTCACGCTACCGATTGATATACCTAACCAACCTCGTTGCACAGTACCGAACTGAATAAGATCTTCAACAATCTTACTCACAATATTTGAAGGTACAGCAAAACCATACCCGGAGTAAGAACCTGTAGGGCTTGCTATGGCTGTGTTAATTCCGAGCAAGCCTCCGTTAAGATCCACTAAAGCACCACCACTGTTACCAGGGTTAATTGCGGCATCGGTCTGTATAAATGACTCGATTGCTGTGTTGCCTTCTTGCGAATTGCGCTGGAGAATGTTAATGCTTCTCCCTTTGGCACTGATGATGCCGGCTGTTACTGTAGAATTTAAATTGAATGGATTGCCCACCGCCAATACCCATTCGCCAACTTTAGATTTATCCGAATCTACAAAGGAAAGATGTGGAAGAGTTTTCTCATTTATCCTGATCAAGGCAATGTCTGTATCAGGATCTGTTCCTACTACTTCAGCTTTATAAGTACGGTTATCATAAAGTGTTACTTCCACCACATCGGCATCCTGCACAACGTGGTTGTTGGTAACTATATATCCATTCTCGTTAATGATTACACCAGAGCCCGAGCTCTGACTGGGGCCTTGTGGCACGCGTGGGCCAAAAAATTCGCGGAACGGATCGAAACCATCAGCAGATGATTCGCTGCGCGAAGTACCATCTTGCGTAGAGCGAATGTATACTACAGCAGGTGTTACACGTTCTGCTGTTTGCGTAAAATCAAGTGGTGCCACCTGGCTGTTTTCATCAGCCTTGTAAGTTACTTTCGATGTTGGTGCCCCATTGATATACTCTAGTTTGACACCCTGATCATCGTTGTCTAGAACTTTAAATGCGACAATCGTGCTGGCACTACCAAGCACTGCCGCCAGAAAAAGCGATGCAAATCTTTTCATAGTCACAATTTTATTAAAGCGTTTTGTTTTAATCAAAAACCGGGCAGAAAGCCTCAGCAACGAAATTTTGTCAGTTTATAGCCTCTTCACTTCCCTCGCCTTCTGCCAGATTTTTTGTTTTTGTATTCTAAGTACGAAAAGTTTCGGATTTTGGTTCAGCGATATTCAAAGCAATAAAGAAGATTTGTTGAACGGCTAAAACGGATATATAATTTTTGACTATGACATGATGATCGGTGTCAATTCTTAACTTTAATGTAAAGCTCCTGTAACCTATATCTCTGTATGAAACTCCTCTTCACCTTACTCGTTGTTTTCATAAACATGCATGTTTGCGCTCAGCAAAAAGAGTTCAACTGGCTGATTGGTACCTGGAAAATAAAGGATAAGCCAGTGTTCGAGCAATGGTCGTTCAACAAAGAGCAGCAAATATTACGGGGTGTCTCCTATAGAATAAAAAATGCGGCCGATACCGTTGTTACAGAGCAAATAGTATTGAAAGCGGAAGGAAATATATACTACTACATCCCTGATGTTGCAGGCGACCAGGGCCCGGTTCGTTTTAAAATTACTCAGCATGATAACACAATGTTTGTAGCCGAGAATTCACAACATGATTTTCCGAAGATCATACGCTATAAATTAGTGAAGGAAAACGGACAAGACGTTAATGAAGCATCTATAGAAGGAGATGGCAAAGTTATCAGCTATACGTTCGTTAGGCTGCAGTGACTATAACCCCCGCCACGGTATTTATACTTCACTCATAAAACTTTTTGAAAAAATCACCCGTCAAAAGGTAAACTTCTATTGGTCAACTCCCGTAACGATCGTAATGGCAAATACCTACACAACCTACACCATGCAGTCGAACCACGACAAAGAAACCGCACACCGCAGATTAAAAAGGCTGCGTATACTTCTTTTTATCTGGCTGATTTCTTTACTGGCTACGGTGATTTGGTTTTCGCTTACTTCCTGATAGATAGCATCAGATCGGCATTCCCTTCTTCACAACAATCTCAGAACCTTCTGCCAAAAATACCGACATAGGTTTTTGTCTTGAGAGAAAGTCAAAATTCCTGCCATATACTTTTGTGAAGTTTACATCTATAGTATAATCTCTAACCGGGTATACATTCCATCGCGGATGCTCCACAGCGTATTCGGATGTTCTGGTATCGGTGAATTTGGTGTAGCCCCAGTAATGTTCGGTGATAAATTCTTCTTCACTTCCATTAGCGATGCTGATAGTTTGAGCGGAAGATACTACTTCGAGTGAGTTCCAGTTATCCAATTTCCAACGATATGCAACGGTAAGGGTACCGGCATTTGTCTGCCATTGATGCGCCATAGGCATCGTTTGATAGTTCTCTTTATAGATTCTATTGGCCACAAAAGTAAGTGCAGGCTGTGGCACAATCTCTTTTATAAAAACAACACCGCGCTTCCACTCTGCACCGTCTTTATACTTTACATAAAAGCGAAGATTTACTTCTTCAAATGTGTGGTGGCATGGAATACGAAAACCACGTAGCCTCGTGTTTTGAAACATAAATCCCACCAGGCTTACATAACAAGTATCTTTCCACAGATCAAGTTCTGTTTTATAAGGTAAATATGGCTGAAGCAGAGCCGGGTTAACAGCATAGTTAGCCATAGCAAGTTTTCGCCATTCGGCTGTCAGGAATATTGAAGCCACGCCCTCAGATACTTTTTAATATGACAGCGATGTCTGTTTCTCCGTTAAACTTCTGGATCAGTTTGCTGTCGTGGTAAATATATACAGAGGGCGCATCGATCGGTCCGAGATTCTCTATAATCTCATTTGCTGTGGTACTTCCAAAGTGGACATTAGGTTGATTGTTCAATTTATACTCTATTGAGAATTTCTGAAGTTCTTCTGCTGGTGCCGTTGAGGTAAAATAAATCTGGTAGGCATTGAAGGCATCTATCTTTTCACTGAATTGCTTCGCCTCACGCTGGCAATGATCGCAGTCGGGCTGAAACATGATAAGTATATTCTTGCCGCTGAGACTTCTGAATGCTATGGGTTTACCATCCAATAATGTAAGGTGCATGTCGGGTAACTGCTCCATAGCTGCCGGCATGAGAGGTATATAGGCCGCCTCTGGTTGCTCCTGTTTCTTTTGTGATTGGCATGCTACAGTTAGAATAGCAATGGCTGCAATGATAAAGACTGGTATATATTTCATGTTATTATTTCTCCGTGTTTAGATGAAAAGGATCAGCAACCAATATAACACATAGCTGATAACGGAAATGCCTCCGTAGAGCTTGAATATCTTTCGTCTGTTTTGTACATCTTCCCACCACAACATGATCCACGGCTTATACAGGCCGATCAACAGAAAAATGAAAGCGGTTATACTAATGTAAAGCAATAGCTGTTGAACAAAATTCATACTCCGGGTGTTTATACGAACTGCGATGTAACAAAGTAACAGTTGCCCAGGCAAATTAATAATCAGCACAACAAAAATATAATTTGTAATAGTTGGCGATGGATTTGAGCGGCTGTTATCTTTGCAACCTTCTTTTCGTTAATCCACATATTTGCTTGCATGTTGCTGCTAATCACACGTGATGCTGGCAAATATTTTTAATGAAAAAACAAAGCTTAACAGTTAACGGTACGTGAAGGCGAGTGATTTTCTTAGTATCTATCGCGCGGATGGTTTGATAAAGACCGTGGCCGAAGGGATCAAAACGTCCAAGCCTCAAACAGTACGCGTAAAAGGACTGGCAGGAAGTCTTGATGCTGTAGTACTGGCAACAACTTTTAAGATACATCCGCAGGATTATCTTGTTATTCTGCAGGATCGCGAGGAAGCTGCTTACTTTCAAAATGATCTTCAGAATCTTCTCAATCGGGAGATCTTACTTTTTCCCATGTCGTACAAGCGACCGTATGAATATGTTGAGGTAGAGAACGCCAACATTCTTATGCGGGCCGAAGTGCTTAATCGTTTGGCCAGCAAATCATCGGCAGAGATTATTGTAACATATCCGGAAGCGCTAAGCGAGAAGGTAATCAATAAGCGATCTCTTGCCTCCAATACATTTACGATCAAGCTGAAGGAACAACTCGATATAAATTTTCTCGAAGAGTTTCTGCATAATTATGATTTCGAGAAAACGGATTTTGTATATGAAGCAGGACAGTTTGCTATACGAGGAGGTATCATCGATATTTTCTCTTTCGCTTACGAACTTCCTTATCGCATAGAGCTATTTGGTGATGAGGTGGATAGCATCCGTACATTCGAACCAGGATCGCAGTTATCGGTTGATAGCCTGGAGAAAGTAAATATCATTCCAAATGTGCAGACTAAACTTGTGCAGGAAGAACGACAATCGTTGCTGGAATTTATTTCAGTAGATACAAAGTTGTGGTTCAAAGATGTACAGTTAACGGAAGATGTAGTTCAGAAAAGTTATGATCGTGCAGAAGCATCATTCGATAAAATTTTAAAAGCTAGCGGAGCGCAAATCATTTCATCGCCCGATAAATTGTTCGATACGGGAAAAGAATTTATCCATCGCAGCACTTCTTTTACACGCATAGAATTTGGAAGTCGTTTTATACTTCCGAATGCAAACACCATAGAGTATACATCGTCAGCACAGCCCTCGTTCAATAAAAATTTTGAATTGCTTGCTGCAAATCTATATGAGCACCAGGAGCAAGGTATCAGCAATTTTATAGCAGCTGATATGCCCCGGCAACTCGAACGACTGAAAGGGATCTTCGAAGAGATCAACATGGAATTAAAATTTCAGCCGCTGGAGTTTGCACTGCGCCAGGGTTATGTTGATCAGAATCTGAAGATCATTTGCTATACCGATCACCAGATATTCGAGCGTTTTCATCGCTATAAAGCCAAGGAGAAGTTTACAAAATCGAAAGCACTCACCATGCGTGAGCTGCAAACACTGCAGCCTGGAGATTTTGTAACACACATAGATTATGGTATCGCCAAATTCGCGGGCCTTGAAAAGCGCGATGTGAATGGTCACGAACAGGAAGCTATACGCCTGGTATATCGTGATGATGATTTGCTATACGTGAGCATTCACTCACTTCATAAAATATCCAAGTATTCAGGTAAGGAAGGTACTCCTCCTATCATGAGTAAACTGGGTACGCAAGAGTGGGAAACGAAGAAATCGAAAGTCAAGAAGCGCGTTAAAGATATAGCGAAGGAGTTGATCGAGCTATATGCTAAACGTAAGACTGCTCCGGGCTTTGCGTATACACCCGATGGTTTTTTACAGGCAGAGTTGGAGTCTTCTTTTATGTATGAAGATACACCGGACCAGGCCCGTGCTACCGAAGATGTAAAGAAAGATATGCAACAACCACACCCGATGGACAGACTGGTGTGTGGTGATGTGGGCTTTGGTAAAACGGAAGTGGCAGTGCGTGCAGCGTTTAAAGCAGCATCCGAAGGGAAGCAAGTAGCCGTGCTTGTACCTACTACGATATTGGCTATGCAGCACTATAAAACTTTCCGCGATCGCCTGTCAAACTTCCCGGTGAGAGTAGAGTATATTTCACGTTTCAAGACGGATGCTGATATAAAGAAGATCATTGCCGAAACAAAAGAAGGTAAAGTAAATATACTCATCGGAACGCACCGTGTTGTGAGTAAAGATATAGAGTTCAAGGATCTTGGTCTGCTTATCATTGACGAGGAACAGAAATTTGGTGTGAAGGTAAAAGATCGTTTGAAAGAATTGAAGGTAAATGTAGATGTACTCACATTAACCGCTACACCTATACCTCGAACACTTCACTTCTCTTTGATGGGCGCGCGCGACCTAAGTATAATTGCTACGCCACCACCTAATCGCCAGCCGGTAACAACGGAGCTTCATACTTTTAACGAAGAAATCATTCGCGATGCTGTAAGTAATGAATTGCGCAGGGGCGGACAAGTTTTCTTTGTACATAATCGTGTGAGTGATATTGAGTCTGTAGCGAATGTTATATACAAGCTGGTTCCTGATTCACGCATTGGTATAGGTCACGGACAAATGGATGGCGACAAGCTGGAGAAAGTGATGGTGAAGTTTATCGAGGGGGAGTATGATGTGCTCGTCTCTACGAACATCATTGAATCAGGATTAGATATACCCAACGCCAATACGATTATCATCAACCAGGCACACATGTTTGGTTTATCAGATCTTCACCAGATGCGTGGACGTGTAGGGCGTTCAAATAAAAAAGCATTCTGCTATTTACTTACACCACCAGCTTCTGTATTATCTGCTGATTCGCGAAAACGATTATCAGCGCTCGAGGAGTTTTCAGAATTAGGAGATGGTTTTAAAGTGGCGATGCGCGATCTGGATATTCGCGGAGCCGGTAATTTGTTAGGTGCAGAGCAAACCGGATTTATCAGTGATCTTGGCTTTGATACTTATCACAAAATTCTTGATGACGCTGTTCAGGAATTGAAAGAGACTGACTTCAAAGAATTGTTTGCATCTGATCTTGCTGAGAAAGCAAAACTCATTGTGCAGGATTGTGTGATTGAAACGGATCTGGAAATTCTTATACCGGAAGTATATATAGCCAGTACAACAGAGCGCCTTCAGTTATATTCGCGATTGGATAATATTCCGGATGAAGTACAGCTTCAGAAATTTGTTGATGAGATCAGAGATCGGTTTGGTCCGATTCCTTCGTCTGTCGAAGAACTCATCAACACGGTAAGACTGCGCTGGTTAGGAGAAAAACTGGGCTTTGAGAAACTGAGTCTTAAAAATGAAAAACTCAGAGCTTACTTTATTACTACCAATGATGCGTATTTCAGCTCTGATATATTTGGGAAAGTACTATCCTTCGTCCAGAAAAATTCGAAGCAATGTAAAATGAAGGATAGTGCCGGTAAAGCGATGCTAATTGTTGACAACGTGAAGACCGTTGATTCGGCTATTGAGCTGTTAAGTGCCATGGCCGGTCAGGAAATCAAATCATCTAAAGAAATTTTATCCAGGTAAGGCTTCAACCCTACAGTATTATCAAAAGCATTGATCATTAATACTTTCTGATATTTAGGAGAGTAGAATACTTCGATATAAAAACCATCGGTGTAGTACAGAAAAACTTTGCAGTCCGCCAATACCCGTTGCATCAGATAATTTCCGTGAAATGTGATGATGTCGCATTTCTTTTCAAAAGTCATTACGCGGAAGTCTTCGAGAGTGAACATATAGATGTTTTTTGAGACCCATATTCGAAAAGCCATGCCATCCGCTTTAACCTTTGAAAATGTTAACTAAACGGAACTTCTGGCGTGTTTTGCTTCCCAAAAATGGATACTCATTTCCCGAAACAATGAAATACAACTTGTTACGTTCTATAGTACCAGTTTTCCTTTCATTAAAGATTTACTAATAACTTGCGACTGCTTGGAAAACATGGGATTATACCCTTAATTAGCATTTGGTTTAAAATCTAGAATGAAAATGAAGTATTCTTTCAGGGTTCTCTTGTATGTAGTTGGCGGATCAGTTGCCCTGTCTGCCTGCTCACTTTTTGGAGGCAAAGGCGGAAAGCCAACAGCTTCAAACCCGGGTCAGATGAGTTCAGCCACAGGCTTGGCTTATAATGACGAAGATCAGGGCGGATTTATGGTTAATCCATACGAAGGTCAGCCTGATGCACCGAACATGGTGTTCATCGAAGGTGGACGTGCCGTTATGGGTTCTTTCGAAGAAGATGTTATGTCGTATCGCGACAACATCGAGAGAACAGTTTCGGTAGCATCATTCTATATGGATGAAACTGAAATTGCCAATATCCACTGGCTTGAATACTTGCATTACCTGGCAAAAGATTCTTCACAAGAAGCATATCAGGCCGCTCTTCCTGACACAATGGTGTGGGTTGGTAAACTTGCCTTCAACGATCCTTATGTAGATCACTATTTGCGTTACCCTGGTTTCCGTTATTTCCCTGTAGTGGGTATCACCTGGAATCAGGCTAATAAATATTCAGTGTGGAGAACACGCGCAGTAAATATTAAACTTGCAGAAAATGCAGGTGAAGAATATGCAGAGAGCGATGGCCGTATTCCTTTGGAGTCTGGTATAGTAGTGCCTTCATATCGTCTCCCTACAGAAGCTGAGTGGGAATATGCTGCACAAGCATTGATCGGTACTCAGTGGTTGGAAGAAATGCAAACGCACCAACGCATCTATCCTTGGGATGGTCACGCAGTACGTAATCCATACGGAAAACAAATGGGCTTTATGCTCGCGAACTTCAAACGTGGTCGCGGTGACTATGCGGGTATAGCAGGTCGTTTGAATGACGGTGCTTTGATCACTTCCTATATATATGAATTCCCTCCGAACGATTACGGTCTATATAACATGGC
>NZ_DATCSD010000253.1:0-3918 GCF_036568665.1 Ohtaekwangia sp.
TACCTGTTCACACCCGGTGAAGCATGGATACAGTCTATGCACCTGACCAATGCCGAAGCGCAAAGCTACACCGAAACAACGTTCAGCTATAATGCAGCCGAGAGTAAAATTTCCTTTGCCATTCCTGCTACAGGTATACAAAATGATAAAGTATACAAGCTGGAGATATTGAATATACCCAAGCAACAGGCGGTGCTCGATGCCAACGTTCAACAGGTAAACACAGAGCTGGCGGGTGGTGATACACTGACAACGAAAAGTATAGAAGGCGAGTTGGCTATTCGTGAGATCAAGACGGTATTTACTTCACCATTCCGCACGAGCAAGTATAATACATTCCGTGAAAAAATGGCCAGTGTGAATCTGGGTATAACGATGACTATACCTTCACAAGCGGGCGATATGATGGAACTGAAATCGTACCTGCAAGGTCCGGAGCTGATGGATCACTATGAACTGGAAGGTAAAGATGAGTATGCCCCGATGATCACAACGGTAGCGCTGCTGGACAACAACAAGTGGTATAATCAATTAGTATATCCGCTGGTATATGAAGGTTATCCGTTGCTGGGGTATATTAAAACAACGCGCGATACTTCCTTACTTGGATTACCTGCGGTACGCGCTGCATTTTTGGAACAGCTTAGCGAGGCTCCTGTGCTTACAGATGATGCCATGGCTATCGCAACGACAACGCTAAGTGGCTATATGCGCTACGACCTGATGCACGCCATGATAACAGACTACCGAAGTATACAACAACAGGTGGCCAACTATGTAGTAGACAAACCCGAACGAATTACCGACCGATTAAACAAGATACTGACCCAACCATTCCCATTCTATCGGCAGGGTAAATATTATGTGCGATTGAATTACCGCATACCAGGAATTAATAAAACGACAAGCAGTTATGATTGGGAGTTATACAATGCCATACCGGATTAAGATGAGATGTTGGATGATGGGTGTGCTGGCATGTATAGCGATGCATGCTATAGCACAGGATTCAACGCGTGTGTTGAAAAACGCAGATGCTATTGCTGTCATAGTACGTCCTTCCGTTGATTCGATCACATTGCGATGGGCGCCTCTGAATGTCAGCGATTGGCGGCTTGCCAATCAGTATGGTTACCAGGTGGAACGTTTCGCGATGGTGCGCAACGGTAAGGTTATACGTCCGGCGGAACGAAAGGTATTAACACCCATGCCGCTGAAGCCATTGCCCGAAGAGCAGTGGGAGCGATTCACCAATAATAAATACGGGATGATCACAGCACAGGCACTCTATGGCGCAACCTTTGAACTGAACATCGAGCATAGCGATATTATGCAAATTGTAAACAAGGCAAAAGAAAATGAACAGCGTTATTCGATTGCTTTGTTCTGCGCAGATATGTCGCCCGAAATAGCGAAGGCACAGGGACTATATTTCAGCGACAAGCAGATCGAGAAGAATGTAAAGTATTTATACCGTGTCCGGGTAATTACTCCCCGGGATACCTTGAAGGGAAGTATTTTTATTGATCCGACACAGAAATATCAATTACCATCGGTTGTCGGGTTTACCGCACAAACAAAAGGAAATGTAGTGACCATGCGTTGGAATCAGGCCGAGCATGCATCACTGTATACAACATACTCGGTGGAACGTTCGGAAGACGGAAAGACATTTATACCGGTTACCGATATAGCAGGTGTTACACTCAGTAAAAAAGGGCAGGACAGTAAATTTCAGTATGCGGTAGATACATTGGCTTCGATAGAGAAAGAATATAGTTATCGAATCCGCGGCATTACACCTTTCGGAGAATACGGACCGGTATCTGATCTCGTTAAGGTAAAAGGGAACAAGACTGTCAAATCAAGTGTATTTATAACTTCGGCTTTAAGTACAGATAACAAGAGTATAGATATACAATGGGAGTTTCCGCAGGCCGAGAACGATGCGCTCACAGGTTTTGAAGTAACCCGCTCTGCAACTTCTTCCGGCCCCTATAAAACCATTCATAAAGATATACTGCCTTCATCGTTACGAGCCTATAAAGATACTAGCCCGCAGCAGTCCAATTACTATAAGCTAAAAGCGAAAACACTGGACGGAACGGAGATCATCTCCATGCCTTACCTCGCGATGCTGGTAGACAGTATACCTCCTGCTATACCGGCCGGCTTGAAAGGTAAGGTGGATGAATTTGGAAATGTACGCATTAGCTGGAAGCCCAACTCCGACAGCGATATATCTGGATACCGGATTTACAGGGCCTATTATCAGAGTGAAGAATTTGCGTTGATGACAGGCGATCCTGTAAAAGATACTGTATTTACCGATCGTGTAGAATTGAAAAGCCTGAACGATAAAATTCATTACCAGGTGATGGCGATCGATAAGAATCAGAATCACTCAGCGCTCTCTGCTATACTTAGTCTTGTGTTGCCTGACAAAGTTCCTCCTATGCCACCGGTATGGCTTCCGGTAAAATCCACGAAGGAAGGTGTTGAACTTCGCTGGCAACCCAGTGGCAGCCAGGATGTGGTGAAGTATGAAGTATACCGCAAAGGTGATCAGGGACAATGGATGCGATTGGTTACAAAGCCCGCGGGTACTGATTCGGTATATACCTATACGGATCAGAACCTGAGTAACAGCAGCGTACAGCACTATACCGTTATTGCTATAGATGAAGCCGGATTAGAATCACCGCCAACACCGGCCGTAACCGGATTTATACTTCCGAAGCCTAAACCTGCTGTAGAGGTGAGCACGCCTACGGTGGATAGAGTGAACAGGAAAATTATACTAAGCTGGGCGTACTCGCAGGCCGATGTGGTTTCTTACCGCATCTATAAAAAAAGCGATGCCGGAGCGATACAATTATACCGTACAGTAAAAGAAAGACAATTTATCGATAGTGGTATGACAGTGGGCGGTAAATATAGCTACCAGGTAATGGCAGTGTTTAATAATGGAGCGTTATCGGAGATGAGCAGGATTATAGATATAATTTTTTGATGGAGCAGTGGTGTGATTATAAATAGATAGAAGAAGCGATGAGGATAAAATTTTACCTGCTTTTCTTTTTTGTTGCAGGAATATACAACCTGAGTTTTGCCCAGGGGTGGGTACTAGAGTTTACCATGCTTACCGGAGGCACTCACCCTGCGTCAAGCTGTAGTTTTGCCAACTATGAATTTACAGTGGGGTGGGCTCTCAATGTTAACGCAGGTGGATCGATGGACAATTATGGTAAAAATGCTAAAGTGACTGATCATTTTTATCTGAGTGGAACAGACTGGAACAGTCTCAAGAACAAGACCATTAATATAGGTTTGAATATTGTATGCTCCGGGTCCAACGTAACTGTTGTCGGAAGTGATGATGCCAGCGATAATGTAAATGTCAACAGCACCAGTTGTTATAATTTTGGACTCAGTCCAACGGGGTCAGTTGCCATGAAATATAAAGGAATGGATGCCATGTATGACTTTAATATGGGATATATCTTTTGGCCTCAACTGAGTATAAATACAGTCCAAAGTTGTGATGCGATAACGCTGTCTACTCCACAATGTTTGAAAGGAACTACAGTTACCTGGGAGGTCACAAACACTCCAACTGTAGCAAGCTCCTGGAAAAAAGTCAGCAAGACCTCCCGTCAGGTTACACTAACCGCCAGCGAACTTTCTGCTCTGGGGTTATCTTCAGTCTATGGTGTATTATATGCTCGCGCAAGTGATGCGACCTTAGCTGGCCGTACCAGTGAACCACAAGCTTTCAATATTTACGCGCCACCGCCAACCGTTTCTATCATTGGGAGCAGCGATGTTATCTGCAAGGGTGAAGCCAATGGTACGGTAACACTTCAGATATCCAATAGTGCATCGCAGGTAAATCGTTTCTATATAAATTCTTTTCAT
>NZ_DATCSD010000254.1:0-5042 GCF_036568665.1 Ohtaekwangia sp.
TAAGTGTACCTCTAACCGATTCCGATTAACAGATAACCATTAACGGATAACATTCTATGAATATAGTTGTCGATTACGGTAACTCGTCTGCCAAGGTAGGTATTTTTGATCAGCGAACGCTGAAGGAAAAGCATGTCTTTCGAAGTGAAGTTGAACTGAAAGATTTTTTACAAAACTTTCCGGCCGATCATTTCATCATAAGTTCGGTTAACACAGATGCAAAAACTGTTTCGGAGTGGACTAGTGCCAAGAAGAAATTTATTCTTCGTCATACTTTGCCATTGCCTGTACAGAATTTATATGCTACTCCGCATACATTGGGTGTTGATAGAATTGCAGGCGTATGTGGAGCACAGATTCTTTACCCGGCAACGAATTGCCTGGTGATTGATGCAGGCACTTGCATCACGTACGATTTTCTGGATAGTGAAGCCCGGTATCATGGCGGCAGTATCTCTCCGGGATTAAAGATGCGCTTTGAGGCGATGCACACATTTACTGCGCGCCTTCCGTTAGTACAGGTAACAGAAAATCCTCCGCTCACCGGCAACAGCACGGAGACGTGTATGCAGAGTGGTGCGATTCATGGTTTGACAGAAGAAATCGATGGAATTATTCGCAGATATTCAGAGAAATTCAGCGGTTTGGTGGTGATTTTGTGTGGTGGAGATACCGCTTTTTTTGAAAACAGGTTGAAAGCGTCCATATTTGCGGTCCCCGAACTGGTACTCAGTGGGTTAAACAGTATTTTATTATATAATGTCAGTCGCTAAAAAGTTTTTTTTACTGTGTCTGGTTATCATAACCACAGAAGAGGTTCGGGGTCAGGCTGCGCGATCGCCCTTTACTACATTTGGTATAGGCGATCCATATGGTAACGCCTTGATCCACAACCAGGGCACCGGCACCGGTGTAAGTCAGCCACAGTATTGGTATCTCAACAATCAGAATCCTGCGTTGCTTGTATTCAATAGCCTTACCGTGTTTGAAGCCGGTATAGTTGCCGAGCGCAGAACACTTCGTAGCAATGAAGGTCGCGAGAAAAATACCGGCGGTAACATGAGCTATCTCGTTACGGCTTTCCCGATAAAAGTAAATAAGTGGACTACCTCCATCGGGTTGATGCCCTATACGAATGTTGATTATGAGTATATCCATCCTCAAACATTAACACTGCCTGGCGGAGAAACTACTACGGCAGAATTTCGCGAATATGGATCAGGAGGACTCACACAATTATACTGGTCTAATGGCGTACGCATTAACAAAGAGATGAGCGTGGGCTTGAAAGCAACCTATCTGTTCGGTCCTATTGAAAATGTATACTCGAACCAGTTGAATCAAACAGACCAGATTCCTTATGTAATAGCGGTGTCTGAAAAATCAACGATAAAAGATTTCAATTTTGGTTTAGGATATTCTTTCAGTCGCGATTCACTCTGGGGAAAGAACTATCGCTTTAGTGTAGGTGCTGTTTATGATTTTAAAGCCAACCTGAACGCCAAACGCAGTGATCATTTTTATCGCACAACATTAGCAGGCGATACAATCGAATCGAACGAGATCAACAATGCCCGCGGAGAAATTAAAGTACCGGGAGCATTAACATTCGGAGTTTCCTTGAGTCGCGGATTAAAGTGGGCTGTATCAACCGAGTTTGCTTACCAGAACTGGTCTAACTTTAGCAGTATAAACAATGATGACAATGGGTTGCAACGTTCGTGGCGAGCATCATTGGGCGGAGAAATTACACCCGATCCGCTGGCACTCGGCAGTTATCTGAAACGACTCACCTATCGCATGGGTGTAAGTATGGAACAATATCCATTCCTGGCGAATGGCAATAGTGTAAAAGACTATGGCATTAATTTTGGGCTCTCGTTGCCGGCCGGACGTTCCAATCTTAACCTGGCTTGCAAAGTAGGCAAGCGCGGTAATAAGTCAGAAAATATACTGGAGGAGAACTACCTCAAGATATATTTTGGAATAACCTTTAATGACCAGTGGTTCATTAAACGCAAGTTTGATTGATCCTCCTGGTATAACAGGATAAAAAATCAAAGGCCATAGTTCATCCTGTGGCCTTTTCAATTTTGTTTATGAAACGATATTTACTTTTACTGATCCCGTTTATTGTATTCGCCTGCGGAAAACCGGAGATAAAAGAACCGGTGGAGTATAAAGGTCCGCTGCGTGAAGTAGAAAATATGGAGATGTTCTATACCGAGAACGATCGTGTAAAGGTAAAGATGCTGGCCGACCTGGTGTATGAATTTCAAAATGGCGATCGCGAATTTCCGAAAGGTATATATCTGGAGTTCTACGATATATTCGGAAAACTGGAATCTACACTGCGCGCCAACCACGCTTTCTATTTCAAGGATCAGGATCAGTGGCGTGGCCGCGGTAAAGTAGAAGTAAAGAATGTTGCCAAGAATGAACAGCTCAACACAGAAGAACTTTTCTGGAAGCCTGCCGATCAAAAAATATTCACAGAACAATTTGTAACGATCCGCCAGCAAGGAGATGTAATTTATGGTCAGGGCTTAACAGCTAAGCAGGATTTAACGGACTATGTGATTACAAAACCTGAGGGTGAGTTGGAAGTGCATGAGTAATTTTGTTTCCCGCAGATCTCACAGATGAACGCAGATTAAATGCACTCGATATATATAGCATAGCTTATGAATCAACAGCTATATTTAGTATAGCCTATACCTGCAAATATACCTTCATACAGACGCGCTCTAGCCGCACACATTCACTCCCTCTGGCAGCCAGCAGCTAAAAGCCTGCAGCCATTTATAGTACGTTGTTCAGTTGTTCCTTGATCTTCTCAAGTTCTTCTTTCATAATTACTACGTGCTTCTGGATGTCGGCATCATTTGCTTTAGAGCCGATAGTGTTTATTTCTCGACCGATCTCTTGCGAGATGAAGCCTAGTTTTTTACCGTTGGATTGTTGCTCGCCCAGTATCTGCATGAAGTAATTCAGGTGTGACTTCAATCGTACTTTTTCTTCGTTGATATCGAGCTTCTCTATATAGAAGATAATCTCCTGCTCCAGTCTATTCGTATCATAACCCTCTTCTCCGAAGAATGATACTATATTTCCTTTTAGTCGCTCGCGTATACGTTGCACCCGCTTTGGATCGAGCTCTTCAATTTTCTTTAGTTCCTGCCCGATTACTCCGCAGCATCCCTGCAACATTTTTTCCAATACGGAACCTTCTGCTTTACGGAACTGCTCGCATTTTTGAATAGCCTCCAACGCGATCTTTTTTATTTTATTCCACTCCTCCTCGTTACCTTCTTCTTTCAAATTATTCTGCACTACATCCGGAGAGTTGAGCGCAAGTTGAAAGAGCTGGTCGTGTGGTGCTATAACTTTATCGGCCAGTTTTTTCAGTTGCTGATAGTACGATGCAAACAATGCTTCATTATAGCTTTGCTTCATCGACTCATCGCCATAGCGTTGATACTCGATCACGATCGATACTTTGCCGCGCTCCAGTTTTTCACTGATGAGATTGCGTACTTCTATTTCACGTTCGGAGAAGAGTTTCGGCAAGCGCAGGTTCAGGTCAAGAAATTTGGAGTTAAGACTTTTTATCTCAACACTTATCTGCAATTGGCCATCGTCATAAGAAGCCTGGCCGAACCCTGTCATCGATTTTATCATAGCGTGAATTTATAAAACAAAGGAACGGAAAAAATTCCGTTCCCCTGAGTTGCCTGCAAGATAGCAGACGTAAAACATATATGTAGCGGGTATATCAGAAATCGTATCCCAGTGTTACATGCAATTTGGGATTGCCCACATCGTAGTTTTCTACCGGCCAAGCCAGGTCAAACTTCACATAGTATCCCAGCATCATGGTACGCATACCCACACCGTAGCTATAGAGCCAGGGGTTCAGGTAATTTTTGATCTCTGCCTGGAACGGTCCCTGCTGTATCACATTATAGCTTACACTATTGTTAGACGAGAACGGAGGTTTACCCGACCAGCTTGTACCTATATCATAGAACGCGGTGAACTGCATATTACGGAAGAAATTAGAAGAGATCGGCCCGCTTACCAGGGCGCGAATCAGTGGCACACGAAGTTCGGCATTGAACAACATTACACTGTTGCCAAACAAAGTACCATAATCAAAACCGCGAAGACTCGTAGCATATTCCATGAACAATATATCCTGGTTGGCAGTAGCCACACCGAGTGGATTGGGTTGACCTTTGCTGGTGGTGCCGGTATAGCGCGTTTTGTTGAACAGCCAGTTATCCATACCGCCTAGCATATATACTTTCGGAGAGCTGCCGAAGAATGTACCTGCATATCCGCGAACCGCTAACACAATCTCTTTATATATCTGCTGATAGTGACGGATGTCGGCTGTAACCTGTGTAAAGCTCAGGTCTTTGTTATTCATTCCCTGGTGATGCTGGAAGCTGATCTTACCGCGCGTTCCTTCAATCAGGTTCAAACCGGTTGATACTGAGTTATCATATACCAGCTCTGAACGAATACCCGCATAGTAGTTAGTAACCGGTACTGCTGTAGGAGGATTTGACGGAAAATCAGATACACCTAAATCAATAGAGCGTGCTGCTGCACCAAAAGGTTTTAATGTAAAGCGAATACGATCGGATATAGGAAGTGAAGCACTGATCTCAAATCTGTTCAAAGTATATTTATACTCTTCGCTCACCAGGTTATCAGTTGTCTCAATCGTATTCCAGCGAACAGCTTTACGATCGAAGCGAACACTGAAGTCGATCAGTGAAGGCAAATACTGGAACTCGGCATATACATCACCACCCTGCAGATCGATCGGCACCATCAACCCTCCTATAAATCGATAGTTCTCGAGCATGTCGTTCATCTGTGTTTCCAACAACAAGCCGACACCGCGAAGCTGATCGACTACTAAAGATGTAACTAAGTTATCAGCACTGAACTTTGATTCGTACGGGAATGGCCCGGTAATGCGACTCTTATCGCGTGCTTTCAGATAGCGCGTAAGGAACGTCTCCGAGGGC
>NZ_DATCSD010000255.1:0-10299 GCF_036568665.1 Ohtaekwangia sp.
TATTCATCGGCAATGCGTTGTTGTACAGCATTGCGATAGAACTTTGCATAGCGTGTGTCGAGTTGTATACCATTATCGAGTACAACCAGCTTGGGTACATCTATATTCTTTGTAAGGATCAATGCGAGATAGCGTGCATCATTTTCAAATTTTTGATCGTATCGCTGCAGGCGAATAATTTCTACCGATGCTTCTGTGTCTGTAAGCAGTGCTTTGATCTGATCGGAGCTCGCCTTTTTTACTGAATATCCGGAAGAGAAATCGGCTGAGCGTTCAGAGAGTTTGCGTTCCATGGCATTGGCAGAGCGCTCAAGTGAATCGAGATTTATATTCTGTTGTTTCAGATCTTCTTTTGAATAAGCATATAACCTGGCAAGGGTTTCTTTCTGATCGAGCCACGCAACGTAATCTTTAATGAGCTGCGCATCTTTACTGGCAAGGATGGTTTGCTTTACCTTGTTGGTGGAATTTAGTAACAATGCTTTGGTAGCGATGCGATAGTCGAACATCGCTTCGATTACATGCGCATTGTCAACGCTTGCTTCTGCTGCAAAATTATAGAAGCGTTGAAAGCGTGGCGAGAGTATATCCCAATACTTGGTCTTCTCAGCTTCGCTCATAGGAGGGAAGTAGGTGTTAATGAATTCGAGCGATTTATCCATTACCTCGCGATACATCATAAACGACTTCTCCCACGATTTTCGTTTCCATTCCAGTATCGCTATATCTTCCTGCGATTGTACATAGAGCGGGTGGTTTCGGCCCAACGTTATTTCACGGATGGCGAGTGCTTTTTCCAACAGGGGAACAGCATCGGTATATTTTGTTTTATAGCGATAGAAATTACCGAGATCGCTGATGGCTTTTGCATATGCAGGATTCTGTTCGTTGAAATTTGATTTATAGATAGCAGCCGAACGTTTCAGCAGGTCCTCCACTTTATCTTCTTTACCCATTACCATATATAGTGCAGCCTGGTTGTTGAGCATGGATGCGTAGTCGGGGTTGTTTTTGCCAAGTCGTTTTTCCATGCCGAGGTATATCGTTTCTGCCTCCGGATATTTACCCATCTGCTGGTATAGCAGCGCCAGGTTGGAAAGAAACTTCAGGTGATTGCGTGATTTACTGCTTTGCAGTTTCTCGGCTATAGCAATGGCTTCTTTTAAAATTTTCTCTGCCTCCTCAAATCTTCCGATCGATTGAAACAGCATCGCCTGGTTGTTGAGTATAATGGCATACGGCATAGCGGTTTGCAGATTATTACTTTTGATGATGCCGAGCGATGTATCAAAATCTTTCTCTGCTTCATTATAGCGTGCGAGGTTATATTTCAATACGCCATAATTGTTGAGCGAAGCTGCTACACTGGGATTGTTATCACCATATTTAGTCTTGCGCATGGTTAAGGCTTCCTCTGTAGATTCTTCTGCTTGCGTAAAGCGCCCCATGGTGGTATAAAGCAGTCCCTGGTTCGATATAGTTTTAAGATAGCCTATATCTTGCTGTAGTCCGGCTTTTTCGTAAGCGGCTTTTGCTGCATTAAATTTTCGTTCGGCCATGGTAAATTTTCCATTGGCATACCATACTTCACCTGCTTCGCGATGGAAGCGTGCAAGCTCGGCATCGGAGAGTTGATCGTTCTGAAGATACGATGATGTGAGTCCTACAGCTGTAGTAAACCGCGCGGCTGTTTCTCCTTTTTCTTTAATGTCGAACAACCCGGAATTATCGCTCAGTAATATAGCATAGTCAAAATCAGAAGAGTCAAATTCCGCGCGGGCCTTCTCCATATCTTTCATCGCATAGTTGAAAACCTTTTCGCGATTCTCTTTTGTATTGAGATTTTTACCGGCATCTGTAGCGGCCTTCTTCAGGTCTTTCAGGAGTTGCGCTTGTAGAATAGTGGCAGGTAGTAAAAAGAGTATAGTGGCGATAATATAAATCCGCTTCATGGGCACAGGGTTTTTCGTAAATCAAATTTAACTAAAATGAAGCGGTCGGGGTTTCAGACGGCCGGATTTGTTTCACGGAAGTTTTACGGGTGCAGCAACCTATACTTTGTATCCTATATATAGGGCGATATAGCATGTGAAACAAAAAGGCCGACAGTATATATACTTGCCGGCCTACATGTTGATGTGGTTAAGTGTTTAATCAGAAAGTGTCTACTTCGCGATAAGCCTTGATCAGCGCGACCTCACCTTCTTTACCGGGTTTGGAAATACCGTGTTCCATTCCCCACACACCACGATAACCTTTTTCATGTACGTGCTTGAATATATTTTTATAATTGATCTCTCCCGTAGTAGGTTCTTTTCTTCCGGGGTTATCGCCAATCTGGAAATAGGCAATTTCTTCCCAGCAACGATCTATGTTGTTAATGATGTTGCCTTCGTTGCGTTGCATGTGGTATATATCGTATAGTATTTTACAAGCCGGACTTTTTACAGCTTTGCACAGCTCGTATGTCTGATCAGACGTACGCATAAAGAGGTCGGGTGTATCGCTGAGAGGTTCGAGCACCATAGTGAGTCCGTGAGGTTCAAAGATCTCGGCACCTCTGCGCAGTGCATCCACTACATTAGCGGTTTGTATACCAATGGGTAAGCTGCGTTCGAAGAAGCCAGGTACAACGGTCATCCATTTAGCGTTTACACGCTTGGCTAACTCAACAGAATCTTTACAGGTTTTAATAAAAGTATCTTTAAATTCCTGCTTGCCGGTGGTTAGTGATACTTTCCAGTTATCGCCACCATCAACAACAAATACACCCATCGTCATGCCCAGCTTGGCAAGCGTTGCACCGATCTTGTCTTGTTCTTCTTTCGGGCGTTTCAATAAACCATTGTCTTCAATAGCACGAAAGCCCTGATCGTACATGAACTTGATCTGGTCTATAAAATTTTCTCCTGCATGATTGCTAAACATTCCATCGTGTGGCGCGAAGTTGCATTTGAAAGTTTTCTCTGCCGGTATATCTGCCTGCGCTATATCGCTGGTTGATGCATATGCACCGAGCGTTGCTGTAGAAGCTGCCGCAGCAAGACTATTCTTGAGGAAGTTTCTTCTTTTCATGTGTTTGCTGGTTGGTTTACGATGTTCAATATAGCATGAGGATTATGAAATTGGAAGATTGGAAAATTTGAAAATTGAAAGATTGGAAGATTATGAAATTGAAAGATTCTTTAGCGTTACTGAATCTTATAATTTTTTAATCTTCAAATCTTCCAATTTCCCTAAAATGAAAAAAGCCAACCTTTCGGCTGGCTCTTCGCTAAATATAGTCGCTTTAAATTTTTTAGATGATCAGCATCGCGTCACCGTAAGTAAGGAATTTATACTTTTCCTTTTTGGCAACTCTGTATGCTTCCATAATGAGGTCGTAACCACCGAAGGCAGAAGCCATCATTAACAAGGTAGACTCCGGCATATGGAAGTTCGTGATCATTGCATTGCATATCTTGAAATCGTAAGGAGGGAAGATAAATTTATCTGTCCAGCCTTCGCGGGCCTTCAGCCTGTTCGTTGCAGACACTGCAGATTCCAATGCACGCATGGTAGTAGTACCAATTGCGCAAACTTTTCGCTTGTTGTCGAGTGCTTTGTTTACAGTATCAACCGCTTCATTGCCTACAATGAAGTTCTCAGAATCCATTTTATGTTTGGTGAGATCTTCTACATCTACCGGGCGGAATGTACCAAGACCGATGTGTAGCGTAACGTATGTTATATCTACACCTTTCAATTGCAGGCGTTTCAATAACTGACGTGTAAAGTGTAGTCCGGCAGTAGGAGCCGATACAGCACCTTTATTTTTAGCAAAGATGGTTTGGAAACGATCTTTATCTTCAGGCTTTACTTTGCGCTTGATATACTTTGGCAGCGGAGTTTCTCCCAATGTTTCAACTACTTTATCGAAAGCAGCAGAGTCGCCATCGAAGAGGAAGCGAATCGTACGACCACGTGACGTCGTGTTGTCTATTACTTCGGCCACCAGGTCGCCATTACCAAAATATAGTTTATTGCCTACGCGGATTTTACGGGCAGGATCAACGAGTACATCCCACAGATGCATATCGGCATTGAGCTCGCGCAACAGGAATACTTCGATCTTGGCTCCGGTCTTTTCCTTGCGGCCATACAGGCGGGCAGGAAATACCATGGTATCATTTGCTACCATTACATCACCATCGTCAAAATATTCAACGATGTCTTTAAATACCCGGTGCTCTATTTTACCTGAATCTTTGTGTACTACCATCAACCGTGCTTCATCGCGGTTCTCGGCAGGATCCAATGCTATAGAATTGTTGGGGAGCTCGAATTTAAATTCCGATAACTTCATATTCGTTAATGCAAAGTATGCCCAATAAAGGGTAAATTTTTATTTTGGGTTGCAAAAATAAGGCAACAATTGGCTTTTGCGACAAAAGGTGCTGTTTTTTTCAAGCCTGTAACAAAAAAGCAAGTTTTTTAGTCTCTGGAGAAGTAATTTGTCTGTGTCGAAGCCGACAAACCCAATTAACTACGGTGTTTATTTTACCCTCATGTTCGTTTTACAACAGATTTTTGAAAGTTTTCGATTTGCCTGGAAGGCATTGAGGTCCAACATTCTGCGCACAGTCCTATCGTTGTTGGGCGTTACCGTAGGGATCTTTGCTATTATCGCGGTGCTCACTTTTGTGGATTCGCTCGAAAAGAATATAAAAGACAGCTTTAATTTTTTGGGAGCGAGTGTAATATACTTTCAGAAGTGGCCCTTCCCCGGAGCTACCGAAGAGTTTAAATGGTGGGAATACTGGAAGCGTCCGACTCCTTCCTACAACGAGTATAAATTCCTGAAAGAGAATCTCACGCATCATTCCGAGATTGCCATCTTTGCTGATGAGGGCGACCAGACTATAAAACGTGGCAGCAGCAGCATTAGCGATGTAAGCCTGGTGGGCGGTTCGGTGGGGTATGATCAGCTCTTTGATGTGAATGTTGAACGCGGCCGCTATATGAGTGTAGAAGAAATTGAAGCCGGCCGAAATGTAGCGGTGCTCGGCTATGAGGTAGCCAGTGCGTTGTTTCCGGGTAATGACGACCCGATAGGAGAGAATGTAAAGATCCAGAATCTGAAGTATAAAGTGGTGGGTGTAATAAAACGCGAAGGAAGCAGTTTTATAGGCAAGACCACCAACGACTATAATGTTATCATTCCTTATCAATCCTTTAGAAAATCTTTTCAAACCGGTACAGGCCGATGGAATGAAGTGCAGTCGGTGATCGGTATAAAAGGGAAAGAATCAGATATAGGGTTGGTAGAGCTGGAGAACGAGATCAAGGGCTATGTTCGCGGAAGACGCGGGTTGAGACCGTATGATAAAGATAACTTTGCACTCAATCGCCCGGAGGCATTTATGAATCTGATCAGTGGTGTGTTCAATACGCTGAGTATTGCCGGGTGGATCATTGGAGGATTTTCGATACTGGTAGGAGGTTTTGGTATTGCCAACATTATGTTTGTGTCGGTAAAAGAACGAACAAGCATTATAGGCTTGCAGAAATCGCTCGGTGCCAAGAATTACTTTATCATGTTTCAGTTTTTGTTCGAAGCTATATTTCTGAGTTTGATCGGTGGCCTTGCAGGGCTGTTCCTGGTATATCTCATTACCTTTATACCGATGGGAAGTTTGCAGGTGGTGCTAACCGTGAAGAATATTGTACTGGGCCTTACGGTGTCCAGTGTGATCGGACTGGTTTCAGGTATTGTTCCTGCTGCATTGGCGGCAAGACTTGATCCGGTAATTGCTATTCGGACTGCATGATCTGAATGAGATTTTAAATAATACTCTACCCGGAGGTATATCGTTGTGTGACTTATCATCCTGCAGCGGTAACTCCTACAATAAACATTGCGTTACTAAACCTGCATGTATACCCTTCGCCAGATTTTTGAAAGCTTCCGGTTTGCCTGGAAGGCATTACGGTCTAATTTACTTCGCACCATTCTCTCGTTACTGGGAGTTACCATTGGTATCTTCGCTATCATTGCCGTGCTCACCTTTGTGGATTCGCTGGAGAAGAATATAAAAGACAGTCTCAATTTTATCGGTACCAATGTGATCTATGTAGACAAGTGGCCGTGGCTTGCCGATAATGATGGCGAGTATCGCTGGTGGGATTTTTGGAGAAGACCTAACTCTTCGTACAACGAGTATAAATTTCTCGAAGAGAATCTCAAGCACAGCAGTCATATTGCTATTTATGGCGATAAGGGAAATACCATTGTGAAGCGTAACAGCAACAGTATTGGCAGTGTGCGGTTAATTGGCGGCAGTGAGAACTATGAGTATATCTATACCATCAATATAGAAACGGGCCGGTACCTTACGGCAGATGAACTTGGGGCAGGACGAAACGTGGGGATCATTGGATATGAGATTGCCAAAACGCTTTTCCCGGATGAAGATCCGCTGGGCAAAATGGTAAAGATCAAAAATGTGAAGTTTATGGTGGTGGGCATTATGAAGAAAGAAGGGCAGAGTTTTATGGGCTTCTCCAGTAACGATTACAATGTTATTGTTCCCTATGGTGCCTTCCGAAGACTATATCAGACCGGAACCGGTCGTTGGGATGAGTTGGAGTCGAGCATTGGTATAAAAGGGTATGATACCGACATAGGCCTAGTGGAACTGGAGAATGAAGTGCGCGGTATTATGCGTGTAAGGCGAGGGTTGCGTCCTGGTGAGAAAGACAACTTTGCGATTAACCGCCCTGAAGCGCTGGCGAATGTGATTGGTAATTTGTTTGATGTGGTAGGTATAGCCGGGTGGATCATCGGTGGATTTTCGATACTGGTAGGAGGCTTTGGTATAGCCAACATTATGTTTGTGTCAGTAAAGGAACGCACCAGTATAATAGGGCTGCAAAAATCGCTGGGTGCTAAGAATTACTTTATCATGTTCCAGTTTTTGTTCGAAGCTATATTTCTGAGTTTGATAGGAGGATTTGCGGGGTTATTCCTGGTATACCTGATAACATTTATACCAATGGGTAGCCTGGTGGTTACGTTAACCATTAAAAATATAGTGCTGGGGCTTACGGTATCAACCATAATAGGTCTTGTTTCGGGTGTAGTGCCAGCAGCTCTGGCAGCCAGACTTGACCCGGTAATTGCTATCCGATCCTGATAGCACAGAATACAGTGCTATAGTTACACGAAGATATAGTCTATCGAAATATAGTATACCGATTAAAAAAGTAGCCCCGGAATCTTTACCCAGATCCGGGGCTGTTTATTTTATAAGCTATTTATAGAGCTATGGTATTCTCTTTTGTCGAATTGCTTTTTACTCTTTTTCTTCCAGCACTTTTGTGCCTTCTACACCGGCCAGTTGCTCTTTGATTTTCTTTTCGAGTTCATCCATCAGTTCAGGATTATCTTCGATAAGTTGTTTTACCGCATCGCGGCCCTGACCTAATTTGTTACCGTTGTAAGAGAACCATGATCCGGATTTCTGAATCACATTGAGCTCAACACCGAGGTCGATCACTTCACCTGATTTAGATATACCGCGACCATACATGATATCGAATTCTACTACTTTGAATGGAGGAGCTACTTTGTTTTTTACCACTTTAACTTTTACACGGTTACCGGTAATATCGTCAGCAGCTTCTTTGATCTGACCAATTCTGCGGATATCAAGACGAACCGATGCATAGAATTTCAATGCGTTACCACCGGTTGTTGTTTCCGGGTTACCGAACATAACACCGATCTTCTCACGAAGCTGGTTAATGAAAATACAGGAGCATCCTGTTTTGCTGATTGTACCCGTTAACTTTCGTAATGCCTGCGACATCAAGCGGGCCTGCAACCCCATCTTGCTTTCACCCATCTCACCTTCCAATTCGCCTTTCGGCACAAGAGCAGCAACGGAGTCAATTACAATAATATCGATAGCACCTGAGCGTATCAGGTGGTCGGCGATTTCAAGAGCTTGTTCACCGTTATCGGGCTGAGAGATCAGCAGGTTTTCAGTATCAATGCCTAATTTTTCTGCGTATGCTTTATCGAAGGCGTGTTCTGCATCGATAAATGCAGCGAGTCCGCCACGTTTCTGTGCTTCGGCAATACAGTGCATGGTAAGCGTTGTTTTACCGGAGGATTCAGGTCCGTAGATCTCGGTTATTCTTCCGCGCGGTATACCACCTATACCCAATGCGATGTCAAGGCCAAGAGAGCCGGTTGAGATAGCTGGTATATCTACCACTTTCTCATCACTAAGCTTCATCACGGTTCCTTTACCGTATGTCTTTTCCAGTTTGTCGATCGTTAACTGAAGCGCCTTCAGTTTTTCTTTAGCATCACTCATATATGTATTTGTTTCTTTTACGTTGTCAGAGAGGTTGATCACCGGATCAGGTCTGAAAGTACAAAGGTTCATTCATACCTGCATTCACTTCAACCTATTAACCTCGAAAAATCTTTAACTATTATTATTAGTTTTATTACGGTTTAAAAATACTAATTAAAATAGAATATAAAAATCCAGGAGCTTGTAATGGTATGAATTTTTACGTCAGCACATGCAGGTTCATGCTCGTTAGCAGTTGCATATCTTCCGTGCATACAAAGTTGTCGCATACTTTTATCTTGCGGGCTATTCAAGACAGAATTATTTTTTAGAAATGCAGATCCGGGCGGGTAAAATAATCAAACGTACGTTGCTGGTGATTGCCGGAATTATTGCGGCACTTGTCATTTTCTATTGGGACCTGGTAAGTTATGGCGTGCGCCAGGGATACGGACAACTCAACATTGTATGGAACGCCAGACCTGTAGAGGAGTTTATGGCCGATCCTTCTTTTCCGGATTCTCTCAAGGGGCGACTGAAATTAATTGATGAAGTACGAAAGTATGCGATCGACTCGCTCGGGTTGAAAGACACGAAGAATTATAAAACGCTCTATGATCAAAAAGGTAAAGAGATCATGTGGGTGGTGCTGGCTGCAGAGCCCTTCAGACTCCAGCCGAAAGAATGGAAATTTCCGGTGATCGGATCAGTGCCCTATAAAGGATTCTTCAATCAACAAAGAGCGTTCGATCTGAAGAAAGAACTTGAAACAGAAGGATACGATGTAGTGGTGCGTAACCCCGGTGGTTGGTCTACACTTGGCTGGTTTACCGATCCTATACTTAGCAAGATGCTCAATCGCAGCGAAGGCGACTTGGCTAACCTTATCATTCATGAAATGTCGCATGCTACCATCTTTGTAAAAGACAGTATAGACTTCAATGAAAACCTGGCCACGTTTATAGGCGATCGCGGTGCAGAGAAATTCCTCATCTATAAATATGGAAGAGAGTCTAAAGAGTATATCACCTATATGGATGAAGATAAAGATTATCTCAAATATGTCGATCACATGCTGCGTGGTGCTACGTTGCTCGATAGTTTATATAAAACGTTTGGCGATCAGGAATCTATAGCCATTAAAAAGCAACGGAAAGAAGACACGATACGCAGTATTATAAACAGTCTTGATACTTTGTCGCTCGCGCTTACACAGCATCCATCGCAGCGTTTTAAGGAAAAGCTGCCCAACAATGCTTACTTCATGAACTTCCGTCAGTATCAATCCAAGCAGAATATATTTGGTGAGGAATGGAATGCTAGGTTTCAGGGAAATTTACGCGCCTATATTCATTATCTGAGCGAGAAATATCCGTTTCTCTGATGGCCGTTTTGCCGAATAAAAAAGACCTTCGGAATTATTTCACACGCAGTTCTCGTTGTTCTTTATTATCGAATTGTTATGCCTGCTTAAGGAATTGTTAAGAAATGTTTACCGGTTTTTAATGGGCTTTTTTATGTATATTTTTGAAGCAAATAGTTGAACTATGGGAAACAAGCAGATGCACAAAGTGCTTGTTGTGGATGATGAAGAACCTATTTTGGAGCTTCTGAAATACAACCTCGAAAAAGGCGGATACGATGTAAAAACGGCCTCCGATGGCTCGAAAGCCGTGGATATTGCCAAGAAGTTTGTGCCAGACCTGGTGCTGCTCGATATCATGATGCCGAAGATGGATGGTGTTGAAACTTGCAGACTGCTGCGCGACATTCCCGAGCTTCAAAAAACATTTGTAGTATTTCTTACTGCCCGCTCAGAAGAATACTCCGAAGTAGCAGCATTTGACGTGGGGGCTGATGACTATATCACTAAGCCAATCAAGCCTCGTGCTTTGATGAGCCGCATCAGTGCACTGTTCAGAAGAGACTCTAAAAAATCATCTCCTTCCAGCCT
>NZ_DATCSD010000256.1:0-2342 GCF_036568665.1 Ohtaekwangia sp.
CCAGACATGGCTCACGAACTACTTTCGTGGTTGATCGATTTTTTAAGAAGTGATCATCTTCTTCAGGATGGATTGAAAGTCCATCTGCATTTGTTGCTCTAACCAAACTGAGCTACTCAACATAAGGTTGAGAAAGGATTCGAACCTTCGTCCCACAAAACAGGAGGAAAACAACATCAACGAAAGCGGCATGTTATACGGAATATCCGCACAACACCACGAGCGCTATATAGAAACGCTCGTCAGGTCTTTACACTTCTGTTTTTTCCACGCTCTCCGTCTTCTTCAGAGCGGAAAGACTTTTAGTCAGGTTTTACCCCGACAATATTTTTTTCAGTGGCCTTATTCAGATTCGAACTGAAATTCCCTTGCGGGCATCATGGCTCCAAATGCGCTTCCTTACTAAACTTCTCCGAGCGGTTGTTCAGTGCTTCTGCAAATTCTATCCGCTATAGCGCGCAGCAGTAGCGGAATCATCCATGAACTCTGTGGATCGACTAACTTTTACCACAGGCTTTTCCTTTTAAGCTATAAGACCGTATTCAATTGCTGCGTTTATTACCGTGATCAATTGATGATTCAAAATTGAAGCACAGGTGCGCAGTCTTTTTGCGCAGTGAAAATATTTTTTGTTTTTTTATGCCATGCCTGTAAATCGCAATGCCCTTATCCGCTATCGCACCATCGACAACTGTTTGAGAAACAGACATCGCAGGTGGACGCTGGAAGATCTGATCGATGCCTGCTCAGAAGCTCTTTATGAATATGAAGGTATAGATAAAGGTGTGAGTCGCAGGTCCATACAGATGGATATACAGATGATGCGCAGCGACAAGCTCGGGTATAATGCACCTATTACCGTGCTCGAGAAAAAATACTATACATACGAAGACCCGGAATACTCGATCACCAATATACCTTTAACCGACCAGGATCTCGGCAAGCTTACGGAAGTAGTAGAGATACTCCGGCAGTTTAAAGGGTTTAGTCATTTCCAGGAATTGAGTGGCATGGTGCAGCGACTCGAAAGTAAAATCTATGCTGCAAAAACCAATCAGGAGCCAGTAATTGATTTTGAGAAGAATGAAAACCTGAAAGGTCTTGAGCACATCGATACACTCTATAAAGCTATAACCGGTAAATGCTCGGTAGAGCTTAGTTATCAATCATTCAAGGCAAGAACAGCAAACACGTTTCCGTTTCATCCTTATTATTTAAAGGAGTATAGAAATCGCTGGTTTGTAATTGGTATACGAAAAAAGAATACACCTATTCTTAACCTGGCGCTGGATCGCATCATTAGTATACAGGAGTGTGCCGTAAAATATATACCGCGCAATAATTTTAGTCTGCCGAATCATTTGAACGATGTTATTGGAGTATCGGTAAATGAAAATGGCCAGGCTGAGAATGTTGTTCTTCATGCTGATAATGAAACGGCCCCTTATATTATTACCAAGCCGTTGCATCATTCACAACAGGTAATGGAGACTTTGCCGAATGGCGTTCTCTTCTCACTGAAAGTACAGTTGAATTTTGAACTCGAGCGAGAGATATTAGGCTTTGGTAATCGTGTTAAAGTTATTGCTCCTGAAAGACTCAAGAAACGGATCAAAGAAATACTCGAGCATGCACTTGATCTGTATCAGTATGAATTTAACAATGCATCGCTGCAAAACAATTTGCAGAAGCTGAACAAAACCGGGTCGGTAATTCTTCGTCATGTATTTGGAAAGAAGGAAGTAAACCAGATCAAGAACACGCTTCAAAATTACTTTCGTTCTACCGGGCAGCCCGACAACCTACACGCACAGCGAAATTTATTGCAGGAAATACCTGCGTTGAAAACGATGCTGCTCAACAATAACCTGCAACATATACTCAAGAAGATAAGCCCGAATTTATTTCTGACGAAAGCTATATATTTCGATAAGACCCCGGATGCTAACTGGTATGTTACCTGGCACCAGGATATATCGATACACGTAAAAGAAAAAATTGAAACAGCAGGCTTTACCGGCTGGACTAAAAAATCAGATACACATGGCGTTTGTCCCCCGGAAGAGATTTCGAAAGATACCATCACCATCCGCATTCACCTGGATGATACCGATGATACAAATGGGGCGTTGAAAGTTATTTTGGGGTCGCACAATAAAAAATTATCAGACGAAGAGATAAGCCTGATCACGCAAAGTTCTATTCCCTATACCTGCGAAGTAGCTGCCTGTGGTATACATATTATGAAGCCGCTCTTACTACACGCATCTTCTAAAGCAACAAGTCAAAGACACAGAAGAGTAATTCATCTTGAGTTTAACACCGTGGAGTTACCGAATGGA
>NZ_DATCSD010000257.1:0-30266 GCF_036568665.1 Ohtaekwangia sp.
GAGAACCCCGTTGTGCGATGAGCGGGCAGAGGTGAGCGGTTAGGCTTGCTTCTGCCTTTTATTTTTCATGTTTGCCGGATGCCCAGAACGAAAGACGACAGAGGTTTGTATTATTTGCAAAGGCGATGTTCCTTGCAATAAAATCAGACAGACTATGTACCGGATAAAACTTGTATACCTCATTGTTATGCTGATGTCAGCATCAGTAGTGATGGGACAGCAAAAAACACAATTGACTACCGATGAATTTGAAGCAAAATTACAACAGACTCCTGATGGACAAATTGTAGATGTGCGCACACCTGAAGAATTTAAAAAGAATCACCTGGGCGGTGCTTTCAACATGAACATCAACAGTAAAGAATTTGAGTCGATGGTGTCTGCGCTTGATAAAAATAAACCGGTGATGGTATATTGTTTGTCGGGCGGGCGAAGTGCAAAAGCAGCAGAGTATATGCGCAGTCACGGTTTTAAAGAAGTATATGAAATGACTGGCGGCATGATGCAATGGACAGCCCAACACAAACCTTACGAAGCAGGTGCGGCTCCTATACCCGGAATGCCATTGGAAGAATTTAACAGCAAAGTAACAAGCGATAAAATTGTACTGGTTGATTTCTACGCGAAGTGGTGTGCGCCTTGCAAGAAGATGGCTCCTTGGCTTGAAGAACTTTCCACACGCTATGCGGATCGCCTAACATTGCTCAAAATCAATGCAGACGAAAATTCAATACTCACAGAAAATATGAAAGTGCAGACACTGCCCACGATCATCCTCTATAAAAACGGAAAACAGGTGTGGTCAAAAACAGGATTGGCAGAAAAGATCGAGCTCGAAAAAAATATACAGGCAAATTTATAGGTATATATACCGCTGAATATATAAAACAAAAAAGCATTGAAGCTCCAACTTCAATGCTTTTTTGTTTATGGCTAAATATAGTGTTGAGGTTTGCTGCGATTAATCAGCAAAGCTCTGATAGGTTAATGTCTTGAACTTGTCGCCAATGCTCCAGTACGGAGTCTGGTATATATTCGTGAAGATAAGTCCGATCAGGTTCTCTTTTGGATCAGCCCAATAATGGGTGTTAAAGGCACCTCCCCACGAAAATGTACCGAGCGATAGTACTGACTGATAATCATTCTCGACAGTTTCCAATCCGAAACCGAGACCAAAATGTGTATTGGTGATATGCTGATCTGTCAGCATCAACTCAACAGTCTTGCGACTGAGTAATTGCACTCCATTATACTTTCCTTTATTCAGAAACAACTGCAGAAATTTAGCATAGTCTTCTACCGTAGAAGAAAGTCCGGCACCACCGGAGAAATACGTGCCCGCTGTGTTCGGATAATTAGGATCAACATTGTCGTAAGCTTTTACTTCCGGCTTTACGATCTTGCCATCTTTACCACCGGCATAGAGTGTTACCAGCCTGCTGTGTTTATCTTTGGGTAAATAGAAGTACGTATCTTTCATACCGAGTGGATCGAAAATGCGCTTGCGCAGAAATTGATCGAACGGCATACCCGACCATATCTCTACCAGGTAGCCGAGCACATCATCGTTAAGACCGTACGTCCAGTGCTCACCGGGTTGATGCCGCAGCGGCAGTTTACCGAGTATACGCATCTTCTCTCCGAGTATCATGTTGTTGTTACCTATGCCGCTGGGTACACCAGCCTTTGCATAAATAGCTTTAAACTCATCGCTTCCAATGGCTGCGTAATCTATACCGGAAGAATGTGTGAGTAATTGTCGCACCGTTATTTCACTCTTGGCAGGTTCGGTAGTATAGCTGCTGTCTTTCGGGTTGAAAGTTTTTAATACTGTCGGGTTTTTGAATTCAGGTATATATTTCGAGATAGGATCGTCCAACAGAAATTTACCTTCTTCCCATAGTATCATCGCTGCCAGACTGGTAATAGCTTTGGTTTGTGATGCTATTCGAAAAATATCATCTTTCTTCAGCGGAGTTTTACTCTCGGCATCTTTATAGCCATAAGCTTTATGGTAAGCAATCTTTCCGTTGCGTACAATAAGCACAACAGCACCGGGTACCCACTGGTTGGAGACATGTTCCTCTACCATCTTGTCGATCCTGGCGAGGCGCTCGGATGATAGCCCTGCTTCTTCAGGTTTGGCTACGGGGGTTAATGTTTTCGGCTGAGAGAAGGAGAGGTAAAAGGAAGTGCATAGCACGAGTATTAAAAAAATATTGCGCATGATGTGTAGTTTTTACAAAAATAACAAACCAGCCCTTTGCAAGGCTGGTTGAAAGTATACTTCCGGTAAAATAATTATACTATATTTAGACCTTAACATGGGCCCAGTTCTCTCCGATTTTGATGCGGTGTATCTGCATATCCGAAACGCGGAAACGTCTGGCGAGCGCTTTTAGTGTAGGTTGCTTCTTGGAGCGGAAGAGCGCAACTTTGATCTGCTTTACTTTATCTACAGTAAGTTTAGGTCCTTCATCCGGACTCATTCGCAACAATACATTGGGATCTTTCTTGGCGTGTTCTATCTGCAGGTCGTGGTTTACCCACTTCAGATTATTAGCCCGATTGTTTTCCTTGTTGTGATCTACATGGATCACAAATGTATTTTTAGTGTTGACTTGTTTGTTAAAGTACTCCGCTACCAACCGGTGAATGTAGTAATTCTGTCGGGTGTCTTCGCGGCCAATGGTTATACTTGGGTAGCCTTGTGTGAGGCGAGGCTTTAGAATATACCCGTCATCAATCTGCTCCTTGAAGCTTACAATACGACCCTTGTCGGATACAGCGTAGCGCTTGGTTGAAGTGCCCTTCTTCAACTTCAATTCCTTCCAGCTTTCGCCCGTCAGGAATTTCAATTTGGATTGTTTTGATGTAGTAGCCATACATGTAAATGGTAAAGGTTCATTATTAGGTTAGGTTTATAAGGTTCAAGCGATAACCATTACACCGTAAACATATTTACCGGTGCATGGCTTCCCGGGTATGGCCAGCTTCATTACTACAGCACCGGCCGGTACTGCCTCCGTTGTAAAGAAGTATGGCAACCTGAGGTTACGGCTATATTGCACAACGAGCTTACTACAAAAGACTGCAAGGTTGCGAATGGTTGTTGTTACAAGGATAACCAACGGTAAACACGGCAAACAACGATTTATATAGGCTATACCCTGTATATGTGATTCGCGGCTTTGATTATAGTATATATTATCCTTAGACATATTCCAGACTGGCCACTCTGCCCTATAGCGGGAAGCTGGTCTTCCGCCTGGCTGAACAGCCATATACATATCCGTTGAATTGCACTTCTGGAACATGTTCGATAAAGCTAGGTTTTCATTGTCTTATACAAAGGGGGGTAACACGTTGAACGTAGAGGGTCGTACAAACAATGAACGTTATTAAAGTAAATATTATTTTTCGTAAGGGTCAAGGCTTTCGCTAAAAAGGTAACGCTTTTTCCTCCATACTGGCGCGCTTTTCCCGTGCTGGCCTCAGCCAGGCATTTGCTGCCAATGCCTGCCCGCAATTGCATCGCAACTAATTATGGGGGTGTTACAACGGTATATCTGGTGGCGGAGTGTTTTTTATACCCCCTTTCGAGGCTATACTTTTAGAAAATAACTTCTATATACAGGCGAGGTATATAGAAATGCAGCACTGGTAAAATATCTATAGGTATAACCCGCCCGGTATTTCCAGCAGCAGGCACTCGTTATCGAGCGGCAGATAGCCCTGATCATAACAACAGAAGTATTGAGAGCCTTCATTTGTTCTGAATGTGCCCGTAAAGAAATTAAAGTTAAATCCACGGTCGGCAAGTTTATCACGACTTACTTTGCTTTTTCCTTCCGGGTTCAGATCTGAAAGTATACGTCTGTTTCTGCGAAGTATATTATTGATGTTACGGATATACCGGGTATCGGTACCGATGCGTTTATTGTTGTGAGAACTTCGGCAATGATCGGAACAAAACTTTTTATCTACTCTTCCCTGAATGGTTGTACCACACTCAATACAAATTTTTTCAACTCTTTCTGGCATATAGATTCTATTTGCAATCGGCTTAAACGGAAGTAATCGAAAGTAGACGTTTTTTGCACGACTGATTAAACTTCGAAAGTGTACTTTACAGGCAATATATACCTTTGGTGCCAGATGCTATATATAGTAATGCAGTATACCTGAAAAATCAGGGATGCCTGACTGTTGATACTTTTCAAAACATCATTCGCGGCAAACCTGCATGCTGTTAAAACTTTGGGTGATATATACCTTAATCGCAGGAGTTAAATAATGAGACCACAAGACTTTATTTGTGGGATAATGTGAATATGTAGTCGTCAATCATGAAGAAGCAACTTCTGAAATATACCCTTTCATTTTTTTTATTTATTACTCTGGCCAATCATTTCGTTCTCTCCAGGAATTGGAGCCGAAGTCTGTTTGCAGGAATATTTATAACCATTTTCTGGATAGCAGGCATGTATTTCTTCGCGAGATGGTGGGAGCAAAGAGCAAAAGATCAAAAGAAGCCCTGAAATATCCGCGTGGTTTTGTGTTTCATGATTGAAACATGAGTATCCAGCGTACAGGGTTAGAACATATAACTGCTCGTGTCCCGAAAAACTATATACCTTGACTACTGGCAAATTTTCTTCACCTGTGTTGCAATAAATTTCCGTTTGCAGCCGGCTACAATCGAAAGTAAACGTTTTTTACACGGCTATATATTTTTCAATAGACATCTTTGCCATGGCTATTGATTGTTGTGCGATAATCTGCATTGCACACCGGTACTTTTGTAATAAATTTTATATATACTATATATGGCAAACCTGAGAAATAGTGTGCAGCTGATTGGCCGTTTGGGGCGCGATCCGGAAGTAAAAACCTTCGACAGCGGGAAGAAACTCGCTACATTTTCTATTGCTACCAGCAGTACATACCGTAATCAGAAAGGAGAGAAGGTAGAAGAAACGCAGTGGCACAATCTGGTTCTGTGGGATAAGCTTGCAGATATAGCGAGCCAATATCTAAAGAAAGGAAGCGAAGTGGCCGTAGAAGGCAAACTGGTGCATCGCTCGTACGAAACATCTGCCGGAGAGAAGTGCTATATCACCGAGATAAGCGTAAACGACCTTGTGATGCTTAGCGCAAAACAATAACAACTCAAAATGTTAGCGGCAATTAATTCGTTAGCCCCCTATGTTGGCTGGAAAAGTTGCGCTCGTAATACGATGTGTGAAGATAAGCCTGGCGTGAGCCAGGCTTTTATCAATGTGTCAAATGTTAAAACGCGTAATGAAGTTTTAGGCCGAACTGAAACTTTTTGAAATCATCGGTCAGGTAAAACTCTGGTATAATACTAAGGCGCGTGCTCCCTAGGTCTTGGAGTATAGAGAACCGTGCCGTTTTACCCTGAAAAAAATCTCCTTTATCGTGTACCAGCAACGCTGCCCCAAAGCCGCTCCACATGGGCCGGCCGCTGTTACTGAAGTTTCTCCGGTAAGATATACCGGCAAAGGTGCTCAGGTTATTGGAGTATCCTCCTTCTGCTTTGCGCTCCGGCAGATACATAGTAGAATAGGTAAATTCAACTTTGTGTTTTCTGCGATTGAACCGATCGCTGAAGCTTAACCCTATTGCACCCGTAAGTTCCGGGTATACTTTATCGCGAAACACGCCTACAGCCGCGCTGGCAGAAGCATAGATCATATCGTTCGGCTCGGTGTGCTGAATGTTGCTATAGCTAATGGCATTGTGTTGAACAATAAATCGTGCCTTGAAACTCTTCCGTCCGATATAATATGCCTTTGCCTCGTCCTTTACATGCGATACAACTTGCGCATAACTTTGCTGCGATAGCTCGCGCAGTTTATTGAGGTCGGGTACATATATATATACTTTCGCGATGTCGGTTTGCAGGTATATTTCGATGCCGGGAGGAAGAAGCTGGGTTATCTGTTTTTCCTGGATCAAAAGTTTGGTTTCAGCAGCCTTTTCGCGGATAGTTATTTCTTTTTGGTTATCGGCCTTGTAGTGAGCACTGATTGTCAGCGAAGATTTTATTTCACCGGAAATACTCTTGTTGAGATAATCTTCCAGTTCCTGCAGTGTAGCAGGAAAATTATCGATGAACGATGATTGCGCACTGAATTGTTTTAGTTCAAACACAACAATCGCCTCCTGATCCGGAAACTCTACACGAATAGAATCCGGAAAGTAATTTATACCACGATTATGCGTGCGGTATATATTCGTATGCCGGGAGGAGGCTGGGTTGTAATTCAGTTCCTGTGCATAGAAAGTATGCAGTATAATGAGAAACAGAATGGTAAGGATAGTATGTTTCATAGGGTATATTAGTTGATACGGGCAATAACAAGTTTACTTTCTTCGGTGTGTTCAATAGGCGATTCGTCTTTTTGAGTCCGAAGTATTCTGAACTTTGTTTTCTTTTCGCGATGTGTAGCCAACGGTTGTTGCTCTGGTGCGGGTATAACACCAACAATTGGTCTGATCTTTTTTTCTTCTGCCACCCGTGGTGTTTGTGTTTGTTCCGTAGCGGCCACTGAATCCACTGTCGCAACGGTTGGGATAGAGGCAGTCTGTGTATCGACTATAGATTCATGTACAGGTATAGCTACGGTGACAGCTATATTTTCAGCAGGCTTTATTTTTTTACTTTGATCCTCCGCGGGCTGAAGTATAGCTATAGACTTTTCAAGGGGTGCATGCGGGGCAACAACGGCTTCAAGTTTGTTCGGTTGTTTTTTGGGAGCAGCTCCCTGTACGATAAGTGCTTCATATTTACCGGTAAGGTGTCGATAAGAGTATATACCCGTAACTGCGATCAGCATAAACGAAGCCGCAATAGCCAGGTAAAGATGGCGGTGCGATCTCCGGGGCTTCATGTCCATACGCAGCCAGAGCGTATCTTTCTGCCAGTATACCGGCCGTTGTTCCGCTTCGCGTATCTTCTGTTGAAATATTTTTTCGGTGTTAGGTTCCATAGTTGTATCCCTCTTGCGTAAGCAATTTCTTTAACAGCGACTTGGCTTTGAATAATTGTGATCGTGATGTGTTCTCACTGATCTGGAGCATCTCGGCAATCTCAGCATGATTGAATCCCTCGATCACCGAAAGGTTAAACACCGTCCGGTAGCCAGTGGGTAGTTGTGCTACAAACTGGTAAACATCTTCAGCATCCAATTCCTGGTAAGCCAGCAAATCAGGTTCATGCTGCGAAGTATCCAGGCTCTCGGTCATATTGAAGTTGTGCTTTCTTCTCAACCACATCAGCGCTTCGTTTACCACGATCCTGCGCATCCATCCTTCCAAAGAGCCTTCACCGCGATAACTAAAGCTCCGGATGTTGCTGAACACTTTGGCGAAAGCCAGCATCAGCACATCTTCCGCATCGGGCTCGCTTTTTATATAGCGATACGCCAGTCGGTACAGACGATCGGCATACCGGGTATACAGTTCCTCCTGTGCACTGCGGCTGTCGCGCTGACATTTCTTTATGAGTTCGGCTTCAGTCAAATGTTATCAGGTTTGTGGTTTTATAGATAGAAATGCCATCTTGGGGGCGGGCGTTGCCTGACGATAATTTTTTTTAAGATGCAGGGTGCTGTGCAGAAAGTTTTATCGGGTGTTTACAACGGGCCGTTGGTCAAATTATAGACACTATCGTGAAGTGATAACCGTTTAACTGTTAACTTTATCGCTGATGAATTTTTTATATCCTTCTTTTCTCTGGGCGCTGGGTGTGCTGGCTATCCCGATCATCATTCACCTTTTTAATTTCCGCAGAACAACCCGTATCTATTTCTCCAACAACCGCTTTCTCAGGCAGGTAAAGGAAGCTACAACGGCCAAACGAAAACTGAAACATTACCTGATACTGGCTTCGCGCCTGTTGTTTCTGTTCTTTCTGGTGATCACCTTTTGCCAGCCCATCATTCCGGCTAAAGATCAACTGAGTAACAACCATACGATTATACTATACCTCGATAACTCTCAGAGTATGTCGGCACAGATGGACGATAAAACACGAGGACTCGATGCCGGCATTAAATTTATAGGAGATATAGTATCGTTGTTCCCGCCAGACACACGGTATAAATTGATCACGAACGACTTTGCTCCGTTCTCTAATTCGTTCAAAACAAAAGCTGAAGTAGTCGACTTGCTTACGCAGATCCGTCTCTCACCGGTGAGTCGCACCATGCCGGAAATTATAGACCGCATCCGCCAGCAAGGCAGTGTGCAGGAACGTGAAGTATTTTGGATTTCCGATTTTCAGAAATCGACACTGGGTGCTATACCGGCATCGCTGGATTCAATTTCGCAGTGGCACCTGGTGCCGATCCGATTTGCACCGCTATCCAACATCTTCGTTGACTCCGCCTATCTGGAAAATCCTTTCGCGGCCAGTGGAGAGCGAAATGTATTGCGCGTAAAAGTTCGTAATGATGGCAAACGGGATATCGATCAGCTGAATCTGAAACTTACCATCAACAATATACAATCCGGTGCGGGCACTATAGATGTACCGCAGGGTGGCACTGCCGAAACAACTTTTGATCTGGCCACCGGGTTAACCGGATTGAACAAAGCCGTTATCAGCTTCAATGATTTCCCGGTAAGTTTTGATAATGAATTTTTCTTCGCGCTGAATTTTACGGATAAGATCAGAGTAGTAGAGATAAAGAAAGACGAGCAGGCATCGCCTGTAGAGAAAGTATATGGCAACAAGCAGGTATTCAGCTATGCCGGCTTTGCTGTAAATAATTTTAACTATAACATGTTGGCGCAGGCCGACCTGGTAGTAGTAAATGGATTGAACAGCGTTGATCCATCGCTCACCGGTGCGTTAACAGAGTATATCAATAAAGGCGGAGCATTGTTATTGGTGCCGGGCACGGATCCGGATATAGCGAGCCTCAAAAATCTTTCACAACTCCCAGGGCTAGGCGCAGCAGCAAAGGGAGAACCTGTTGAACTGGACCGTCCTGATTTTTCAAATCCGTTTTTCGAAAATGTATTTGAAGAAAAATCGGTATCACTGGCCATGCCGCGTGCAGCCCGTGTGCTGAATTGGGGAAGCGATCGCTCAGCCATTCTCCGGTTTAAAAATGATCAGCCATTTTTGTCGGTATTCAATCATGGCGGAAAGCTATATGTACTGGCCAGTCCATTAGAGAGTGCCTCTACCGATTTTCATCAGCATGCGTTGTTCGTTCCGGTTATGTACAGGATCGCAGCCAGTGCGCGAAGAAATGAAACCCGCCCGTATTATACTTTGCGCGAAAGTCTGGTAGCACTCAGGCTCGACAGTATTTCACCCGATGTGCCGCTGAAGCTGGTTGGTAAAGAAGAAGTTATACCGGGCCAGCGTAAAGTTGGCGACCGCGTATTTATAGAGATACCCAAGTTCTCGATGGAGCAGGGATTTTATGATATTGTTTCGCAAGGCGATACGGTAGGGCTGATCGCGTTTAACCTCGACAAAGAAGAATCGTTACTGGATCAATATACCGGTGCAGAGGTGAAAGCCCAGGCGGGAGGAGGCGATAACATCAGCATTTTTTCAGCTACATCTGCCAGCGCTTTCAGCAACGAAATAAAGGAGCGATATTTGGGCACGCCATTATGGAAATATGCCTTGCTGCTGGCGTTGCTCTTTGTTGTAACTGAAGTACTGCTGATCAGGTTTTTGAAGTGAGCGTAAAATATATAGTAGGGTCATTCATGTAGTCTGTAACTAAAGCCAATCGTATGAAGACTGTAAGTATTGATTTGCCGGAAAACATAAGTGAGACTGAAATAAAAATTATTCTTGCCGGAGAATTGTACGAGCGTGAGAAACTCACACTCGGACAAGCCGCAGAACTGGCAGGGCTCACCAAGAGAACTTTCATCGAGATGATGGGTAAATATGGCTTTTCTCTCTTTGGTGATTCTGTTGATGATTTAATGGCTGATGTGAATAATGCCTGAGATAGTCATTGCCGATACAAGTTGTCTCATCCTATTGACTAAAGTTGACGAAATCGACTTACTGCATCGTTGTTATAATAGAATACTGGTTACAGAAGAAGTTGCTCAGGAATACGGGAATTCTCTGCCGGATTGGATTGAAATCAAGAGTGCATCACAGCGTTCTTTGCAAAAAACACTAGAACAGATTGTGGATGTTGGAGAAGCGAGTGCTTTTGCGCTGGCTTTAGAAATTTCTGATACACTTGTGATTGTAGATGATCGCAAGGCCCGCAAAGTTGCCCAGTCGCTAGGCTTAACAGTTACCGGCACATTAGGAATATTTATAAAAGCAAAAAGACAAGGTTTGATACCTGCCGTTAAGCCAATACTTACTAAACTTGCAGGAACTGATTTTAGAGTCTCTGAGAAGCTCTTGAAGAGCATCCTCGACCTGACGGGAGAAAAATAACAAGCATGAAAATTCTTATACAAAACGCTGAAATACTCGATCCTCAGTCACCTTACCATCAGAAAGAAAAGAACGTATTGATCAACAACGGTCGCATTGCAGAAGTAGGCGACAAGAATTATTCGGCTGATAAAGTAATTAAAGCGGAGGGCATGTTGCTTTCTCCGGGCTGGTTCGATCTCGGTACATTTGTAGGAGACCCCGGCCTGGAACATAAAGAAGATCTTGAGTCCGTATCGAAAGCCGCTGCAGCCGGAGGATTTACCGAGATCGCGGTGCTGCCCAACACACATCCATCTGTTCAAAGTAAAAATGAAGTAAGTTATATAACGCGCGGTAATGATACCCGCCTCGTAGAGATACATGCACTCGCGGCAGTTACGCGCAATAACAAAGGTGAAGAGCTTACCGAAATGATAGACCTGCACGAAGCAGGCGCTATAGCTTTTACTGATGGACTGAAGCCTATCTGGCACACGGATATTTTATTAAAGGCTTTACAGTATCTGCAAAAATTTAACGGCCTGCTCATCGATCACCCGGAAGACATCTGGCTGAATATGTTTGGGCAAATGCACGAAGGCGTTAACAGCACCATGCTGGGCCTGAAAGGCATGCCGCGTATAGCCGAAGATATTATGATCAGTCGTAACCTGGAGTTGCTCGGCTATGCAGGCGGACGCTTGCACATGGCAAGGTTGTCGTCTGGTAAAGCGATCGATCAGATTCGCACCGCCAAGAAAAAACTGAACGTAACCTGCGATGTAGCAGTATACCAACCGTTGCTTGACGATACATTGCTTGCCGACTTTGATACAAACTATAAAGTAAACCCTCCGCTGCGTGAGAAGAGTGATAACGATGCACTCATAAAAGGTTTAAAAGACGGAACGATCGATGTGATCTGCTCCGGCCACGTGCCACACGAAGATGAGAGTAAAGAACTGGAATTTGATCTTGCCGATTTTGGTATTACCAGTCTGCAAACCTTCGGAGCAAATTTAGTTTCATTGTCAAAATCAGTAGAGTGGGCTGACCTAATCGAAAAGATCACCATCAATCCGCGCAAGCTGCTGAACCTGGAGATACCTGCTATAGAAGTGGAGGCCAAAGCCAATCTTACACTCTTCGATCCGAATCGTACGTGGGTGCTGGATGAGAAAAGTAATCTCTCCAAATCAAAAAACTCTCCCTGGTATGGTAAAGAAGTTACCGGCAAGGTAGTGGCTGTTTTTAACAACAATAAACACCGGTACGAAGACTGATCTGGGTTTCACCGACAACGTATACATGAACGCTTCGCTATATAAAATTTCTGTCCGGTATGGAATTGTAGCCGGTATATTATCCTTCGTGCTGCTGATCGCGCTATACTATATGGGCCGGCACCCGTTTATGATTGCGCCTTATCTGGATTTCAGAATTTTACTTTTCGGTATATTTATATTCTTTGCGCTGAAGGAAGTGCGCGACTTTTATCAGCAGGGCGAACTATATTTCTGGCAGGGTATGATCGGAGGAGCGATTGTAGTGCTGCTGGCAGGAGTGATATCTTCTGCAGGATTGATCGTGTTTGGAAATTTTGAACCGGATTTTATAGCCTCCTATATTAACCGGATGACAGTGTATCTTCAAACCTTCTCGAAGGAGGATATAGAGCGGATAGGGAAAGAAGTTTTTGATCGTAATTTAAAAGCGTTGCCTGCGACTAACATTTACGAGATGGCGAAAACCTACTTTGCACAAGGTTTAGCAATCGGCCTTTTTGTAAGTATAATTTTATCAGTCATTACCAGAAAACAACCTAAAAACTAAAACCTCTATGGAAGAAACAACAAACCTCCCCACAGTTCGCCAGGTCGGTATTCGTTATGGATTAATTGGCGGTGTTATATCGATTATATTTTTCGTTATCATGAATGTAGCGCAAGTAGATATAACTGCGTGGTACTGGAAGTGGATCGGCTATATCATCACAGCGGTTCTTATATTCCTGGCGCACAAATACTATAAAGAGAATGGCAATGGCTTTATGCCGTATGGCCAGGGAATAGGTATTGGTGTATGGATCGGCATTATATCATCGATCATTTCAAGTGTTTTCACCTATATCTATATAAAGTTTATCGACTCCGGTTTTATCGAGGCGATCAAAGAAAAATCCATTGCTGATATGGAAGCTAAAGGAATGTCGGATGAACAGATCGAGCAGGCGATGAAGTTTGTTTCGATGTTTACCACTGCCGAAGCGATGTTTATCATGGGTATTATCTTTGGCATCATCACGGCCGTAATTATTGCTTTATTAGTTTCTATCTTTACGCAAAAGAAAAATCCAGAACCGACATTTTAGACATGATACATCCGGAGATTTCCGTAATCATTCCGGCAAAAGACGAAGAGGAGTCAATCCCCGAACTATGCCAGTGGATAAGCCGTGTGATGCAAGCGCACGGCTTTTCGTATGAAGTAATTATTATTGATGACGGCAGCTCCGATAACACGTGGCAGCAGGTGCTGAAGATGAACGAAGCAGATGAGCGCTTCAAGGGCATTCGCTTTAACCGTAACTTCGGAAAATCGGCAGCCTTGCAAACCGGTTTCCGCGTGGCAGCCGGCAAAGTGGTGATTACCATGGATGCCGATTTGCAGGATAGCCCCGATGAAATTCCGGAGCTCTATCGCATGGTTACGCAGGATGGCTACCACCTGGTTTCAGGATGGAAGAAAAAACGTCACGATCCTCTTTCGAAAACTATTCCTTCTAAATTTTTCAACTATATCACACGGAAACTCTCCGGCATCAAGCTGCACGATTTTAATTGCGGGTTGAAAGCGTATCAGGGTACCGTTGTGAAAAATATAGCAGTATATGGCGAGATGCACCGCTATATACCGGTAATCGCCAAGTGGGCGGGTTTTACCAGAATTACCGAGAAGGTGGTAGAACACCGCGAGCGTAAATTTGGTACTACCAAGTTTGGCCTCGAGCGATTCATTAACGGATTTCTCGATCTGCTCTCCATTACGTTTGTAAGCCGCTTCCGCCAGAAGCCGATGCACTTCTTCGGAACACTCGGCACAATTTCGTTCCTGGTAGGCTTTGTATTTACCGTGAAGGTGATCTGGGATAAAATGGACGCCCTATATTTCTCCCGGATACCGATCAAGCGCGATATAACCGATCAGCCTTTATTCTTCCTGGCATTGGTGGCTATAGTTATAGGTGTACAACTTTTTGTTACCGGCTTCCTGGCTGAAATGATTTCCATGCAGTCGCTCTCCAAGCGCGATTACCTGGTAATTGAAAAGATAGGGATCGATGCAAAAGAGAAGATGTCCAGTATATAAGGCAATCGGTAACGCAGATCTTTATTAAGCGATGCAGCAGCCTACATACTCCATCATTATACCGGTATATAATCGTCCGCAGGAAGTAGAGGAACTGCTGGAGAGTCTCACGCACCAAACGATGCGCGACTTTGAGGTGGTGATCGTAGAAGATGGTTCATCCATCCGCTGTGATGCTGTTGTGGATCGATATCGCGCTGTACTTCCCATCGAATATTTTTTCAAACCAAATACAGGCCCGGGCCCTTCGCGAAATTTTGGCTATGCACATGCCAAAGGAAAATACCTGGTGGTATTTGATTCCGACTGTATAATTCCTCCGGCATACTTTGAAGCAGTAACCCGATCGTTGGCCGAGCATCAGTGGGATGCCTGGGGCGGCCCCGACCGCGCACACGAGAACTTCACCCTGGTACAACGGGCGATGGGGTATACCATGGCATCAGTACTTACCACGGGTGGTATACGCGGAGGAAAAAAACATGTAGGCTGGTTTCAGCCGCGTAGCTTTAACATGGGCATTTCGCGCAAAGTATATGAAGCAACAAATGGTTTTCGCTTCGATCGCTATGCCGAAGATATAGAGTTCAGCATCCGCATGAAGAATGCCGGCTTCAAGGTGGGGCTTATACAAGATGCCTTCGTATATCATAAGCGAAGAACCAATTTCAGCCAGTTCTACAAGCAGGTATATAACTTTGGCAAGGGCAGAGCACTGGTGGGCAAAGTATATCCGCAGGAGATCAAGATTACACACTGGTTTCCGTCTTTCTTTGTTATAGGCACCTGCCTGTTGTTGTTACTGCCTTTTTTGAATATCACGTTGTTTGCTGTCGGTTTTGGAGGATGGCTGTTTTACCTCGCAGCTATTTTTGCGCATAGCCTGGTACAGAATAAAAATATGGCGGTAGCAATACTATCAGTGCCTTCCGCAGTTTTACAACTATGGGGGTATGGTGTTGGCTTCCTGAAAGAGCGTGTAAAATCATACACAGAAAAATAAACCGAATAAGGTGCTCAGGATGCACCGGATGAAAAGGAAAATTGCAATTTTTTAGATAATATTGTTTGCAAAACCTATTCAATCCTACATGAAGAATTTTACCCGCTTCTTCCTCGTCATTACTTTTTCCTGTTGTAGCTTTTTATCCTTCTCGCAGTCAAAAGAATTAGCTCCCGGTTATTATGTGGTTGTTGGAGCCTATGCTTCATCCCGCGAAGCGGTTGCACAGAATTATGTAAACAATCTCAAGCTTAAGAATATTACTGCCGATTACGGTTTTAACTCCGGCAAGAATCTATACTTTGTATACCTGCAATACTTTACTTCCTTGAAGGAAGCACTCAGAAGTATGGCTGCATCGCGCAGGAATGAAGAGTTTAAAGATGCATGGGTACGCGTTGTACCGGGAGATATAGCTTCATCGCAGCCAACAGCATCGACACAGCAGGAGAAGACTGCATCGTCTTCGCAAAGTATACCGGCTAAAACTGCCGAGAGTACTACAACCTCAACAGCGGCCAATACTACTACCGATACTAAGACATCAACTGCTTCAACCACCGATGCACAACCGGCAGCATCGGCAACGGATAATATTGAAGTGACTGACAACGCTCCGATCGTTCAGCATGATCCAATGACGTTGGGAAATACCGAAGTATTTTTGAGTCTTTACAACGCCCGCAACAATCGTATTGTAGATGGCGATATACAGGTAGTTGATACAGATCGTTCGCGGGTGATAACGCGTGTTAAAGGCAATGAGTATCTGATACTGCCGGATCCGAAAAGTAAATCCGGTCAGCTTACCTTGATCTGCGATGCGTTTGGTTATAGAAAAGTACAACAAGAGATAAACTACCCGTTGCCACTGGCAGATACCGTGAAGCCCTATATAGACCTGATGGGAACTACCATTGTAGTAAACTTCGACCTGGTGCGTTACCACAAAGGCGATATTGTTACACTCTACAATGTATACTTCTACAACGATGCGGCTATCATGCGGCCGGAGTCAACCGTAGAGCTGAACAGCCTGCTGCAACTGATGGAAGAAAATCCGAAGTATAGAATCCGCCTGCACGGACATACCAATGGTAACTATCACGGTAAAGTGATTACTATGGGCCCTGATAAAAACTTCTTCTCCCTGAGTGGTTCGAAAGAAGGTCTTGGGTCAGCCAGGGATCTTTCCTATAGTCGTGCAGAAGTCATTAAAGAATACCTCGTATCCAAAGGCATTGATGCCAACCGGATGGAGCTGAAAGCGTGGGGGGGCAAACGCCCTATATATGATAAGCGAAGCCCGAATGCGCAGAAGAACGTGCGCGTGGAGGTTGAGATGCTGGATGAATAAAAAAATAACAACGTTAGATTCGATTGGAGCCCCGCCACAAAGCCCTCATAAGGGCTTTTGGCATTTTATAGAAGTATACTTTTTTGATCAGGTGTGTTAATTTAGTGTTACGTTTGCCCCGGCAAAGCCAGCTATTAATGTTTACAAAACCATCTGCTCAGCGCATGAAGAAAGTATTACGCAGCTTCTTTCTGATCATCAACTATAAAACCATCATCGTTACTACACTTTCCGTTATTTCTACTTACGTGTGTTATCGGGTAGGTCTTACAGCCAAATTTCCGGATATGCTGGTGGGGGTTGCTATTGTTTTTCCGGTGGTGTTTTCCATCGGCTCTGCCTATAACAGACGCGAAACAGCGTTGCAGCGATTCTCTGATTTTAAAGGTCATGCCATGGCTATATATTATGCCACCCGCGATTGGACATTGGATAAAAACAATGACCTCCCTCAACGAACAAAAGTTCTTATTGAAAATATGGTAGTGCTGATGCGCACCATGTTTACCACTTCGCGTAAAAGTGATATCGTTGCTAACGAGCAAAAAATATTTCAATACTTCTCACAGCTATCCCAGCTCACAATCGAGTTGCGCAAGTATGGTATACAAAGCGGAGAGTTTTCGCGCATCAGTCAATATGTAAGCAAGATGATTATCGCGTTCGATAACCTGCGCATCATTCATGCCTATCGTACGCCTGTTACCTTACGAGCCTATAGCAAAGTATTTATCTATATATTCCCGATCATCTACGGGCCATACTTCGCCAGCACGTTCAACGATTTCTCTGCACAACTGGAGTATGTAATGCCCATACTCTATAGTTTTATTCTGGTAAGTCTTGATAATATACAAGACCACCTCGAGCATCCTTTCGATGAGATTGGCGAAGATGATATACACATCGATGAAAAAGAATTGACGATGCACATGGACTGAGTGTTTGTTTCCTGCAGATATGCGCAGAAGAAAAGCAAAATATTTCCCACAGATTTCACAGATATACACAGATGAAATGCAAGGGAGGAAGCATAAAGCTAAAAGTGGAAAGGTGAAAGACGTGTATTGCTATTTCTGCCTTTAACCTTTAGCTTTTTTGCTAAGTATATATATGCGATCGATTAACAGATAACTGTTAACGAATAACGAAACTGAATATTGAACAAGGAACACCGATCAACGAATATTAAAGTAAAAACACACTCTTATCCCACCCTCACACATCTGGCAGCTAGAGGCTAGTAGCTCGCAGCTATTTATCCAGCACGTCTCCGTACTCCGTTACTTTATCAAATACACTTTTCGCGAAAGGACACAGTGGCAATATCTTCAGGTTGTTTTTGCGCGCATGGTCTACTGCGGCAGCCACTAATTGTTTGCCGGCACTTTTGCCACGCAGTTCGTTTGATACTTCCGTGTGATTAATGATGATGCGTGTATCACCAGCTTTGGTATACGTCATCTCTCCGAGGCGTTTTCCATTCTCTTCAATATAGAAAGCACCTTTGCTTCCGGATTCTTCACGTTGAATTTGCATAGGGGTATATATTATGAATTTTGTTTATAGCGAAAAGCAAGCATCGTCATCGTAACAAAAAGCACTACAACAATAGCCAGTGCTATACGAAGCGTCTGCCAGTCGGCAATAAAGCCGATTACCGGAGGGCCAATCAGAAAACCGCTGTACCCTACCGTTGTAACCATGGCGAGCCCTACACCGGGAGGTAAATCTTTTGTATGACCAGATATACTATACGCGATTGGCACAATAGTAGAAAGACCAAGACCCACCAGGAAGAACCCTGCTATACCTGTCCACGGAGTAGCGAATACTACTGCGACCGATAACCCTACCGTTGCAATAACACCACCGGCCATAATCATTTTGTTATCGCCAAAGACAGAGCGAAGCTTGTCGCCAAAGATACGGCCGGTAGTCATGGCCGTTGCAAAAGCCGAGAGCGCTATAGGAGCAAGCACCTTTCCGGATAAGGCTATATTTTCCATGAAGTTCACGCTCCACTCAGACATGGCGCCTTCACCCAGCATACAACAAAAAGTAATGATGCCTATACTCAGCATTGCCTTGTTCGGCAAGCGAAACAGCGGGCCATCATGTTTGAGTGAGGGATCGGGTTTATCATAGATAAGATGTTGGCTCGCCCAGGCGGCTGCGATCAGCGAAGCGAAAATAACTATACCGAAATGTTCGATGAGTGAGAAACTCGCGAAGAAGGCACCACACCATCCGCCCAATGCCATACCAATACTAAAAAACGCATGGAAGGAAGTCATGATAGGGCGTTGGTACTGTTTTTCTACCATTACTGCCTGCGCATTCATGGCTACATCCAGCATGCCGGTAAATATACCCATCACCAGGTATAGCGCCATCAGTGCAACAACATTCGGCATATAGGGCAGGAGTGGTACGATGATGCAATACATCAACAGCGAAAGCAATGTGATCTTGCGACTCCCGTTCTTGATAATTACCCATCCAGAAAAAGGCATAGCACTTACAGCTCCGACCGACATGGCCAGCAATATCATACCCGTGGTGCCATTATCTGCCTTATATAATTCCTGGATGCGCGGAAGACGAGATACCCAGTTGGCCAATACAAAACCATTGATAAAGAACGAGATCTTTACCGCGAGGCGATTGCGGAATAGCGTGGGCGAAATAGTTTCTTTCAAAGCTGCATTGATCTCTGCGAAGATGCTGGGAAAGCCTGAGGAAACAAAAAACAAAGCCCTCAAATTTTTTTTGAGAACCGTTACCCGTTACAGGTTAATTGTTATTCGTTATGTAATTAGCGGATAACGAATAACGGTTAACTGATAACTGATAACGCTAGTTATTATGCTGCAGCACTGAGAAGGTTTGGCGGCCGCTTCCTACGGAGCCATCGTTGGTCATGCCCTCTACTACTACCTGAAAATCTCCGGCCTGATCGGAAGTATAAAACTCGAGTTGTTGCTTTCCATCAACACCTGTGGTAACGGACGGATTCCAGTATAACAATGTGCGCTGGTCGGGCATACGCGTTTGGCGTTGTTGTTGTGTTTCGTAGCGTGGCGTATAGAACTCCCGTTGTGTTTGCAAACCATCGTAGTTCATGCGTATACTTTTTGGATTGAGTTGAAATCCGTTCAAGTCCCCGGTATAGGAAGTATAGCTTACAATACCCGGAAAGCTCAACGGCCCCAGGTAATAACGCTTTTTGATCACTTCGAGCTTTCTGATTTTAAGCGGACTGAACGACATGATCTCGTCTTCATCAAAGATCGGTACACCATCCAGCATAATGAGCGGAGTCTCGTCAAATATAGCGTGGCGTACAGCATCGATTACCATGAAATGAAATCCATCTCTTCGCTTTCGTACCATAACGCCCGGTACATATTCGCGCATGACTTCTTCCATTACCGGGAATCGTGTGAATGCATCGAGTAAATATTTTTCATCTGGCGGACCGAAGAATGCAGAGCTGTCTGTTTCCGGGCGACTGATCTTATCCAACTGCTCGCGATAGTATATATCCTGCACCTGCATCGCTACACTACGATCGAGTAATTCTTTGCCACGAGCGGGTGAAAGTTGAAAAGGTGCCAGCGGAACAGATGCAAATGCAGAGGAGAATGGACTGATGATCTCAACGCGATAGAGACTATCCTGTTTATAGTTGGTTTGCAAAATGATGTTGGCAGAGCCGGTAAATTTCTGCATCTCGTAAAACACTTCGCCCTTTTTATTGCTGAACGATCCATAGAGACGGGTAATTTTACTGGGCGATGCAAGGTACGTCATAATCCAATTGGCGGGTGCTCCATCCGGACCGCGAACTATACCTTTAACTATATGGCCGCGATATTCCGGTAAAAATTCTATAGCAGGTTTATGATTGTTTAATACATCACTCCATGCAAATCTTCTCCAGCCATGAGTCAACATCAGGTTATCGATGGCTTCATTTACCAGAGCGTCTTTGGAATTATAATATTCGGGTGATTCAATATTTCCTTTCAGATCAGAACTGAACCAGAAATATTCTGCTATACCGGACGTGTTGTTTTCCGACAATGAATCCAGTTTATATACTGACACCGATACATCGGAAGATTTGGCTGCTGTGGCAACACTGGTTTGTATATCCAGCTTTACTCTTCTGCGATTGGTATACTGTTGCTGATCGGTATGGATGTCGAGACGCAATAAATTCTCCGGCTTTTTGAAATACAACCGTTCGGCTACCGGCTTCATATTTGTATCAAAAACAGTAAGGTGGTTGATACCCTCTGGCAGATCACTTTTCTGTATGGTAAATGTAACTTTACCTTGCTGCAGATATTTTACAGAAGCATGCGCCATGATCTGCCGTGCATGTACAAAAAGATATACCGGTGAGTTGCCCGCACCATATACATGTATATCGATAGCATCCGATAATGAATCAGTCACTGAAAGCGTATAACCTTCTTCTGATACATTTGGAAATTTAGCGAATGTAGTTTTGCCGGTTGATTCATGAATAACCGCGCGATAGGTTTGTCCGCTCTGTGGTGTGAATTCAAAATGTCCCATGCCAAACTTTAAAGGCTTAAAGCGTGTAAGGGTATCGTTGTGTTGATTGATCAGCGCACCGGTAAAGGCTATACCTTTTCCTTCAGCATTGATTACCCGAAAAGCAATTTTACTTTTAATACCACTTACTAAACTTCCACCCTCCGGAAAAAACTGTGCATCGGGAGGAAGCGCGGCTTGTTTGGCATCAGGTTCATTTGTTCTGAATGAATTGATGATGCTGATGCTTTTATGGAAGTAAAAATCAGCGCTAAAGTTCTTCATCCAATTCGTATAGGCACGGATGATATAGTTACCGGACGATAATGTTGCCGGCAGAAAGAGCGAACCATTTCCTTTACCATCCGTCATACCAACCTTCGTTTGCAGCACAGGTTGTTTGGCCTTATCCAGTATCTCCACATATACTACGTCACTCATAGACGATGGTTTGTGAAAACTTCCATCCGTAAGATATAGTTTAAACCACATGGTTTCGCCCGTCAGATAACCGGAGCGATCGTTGTGCAGGTACACTTTCTCCTGAAATGCCTGCTCACGAAAGTTCTTGAATTTTTTCCGGAGACTATCTACACCAGCGGGTTGCTGCGCATATACCGTAGAATAACTGATGCAATACATCAGGCAGAATAGTATATAGCGATATGAATTATATAACGATCGCATGTTGATATTTTTCATTGCCAGAAATCGGGTTTGGTAGTCGTGCCTCCCTGCACACGGCAATCGGCACAGGACTTTGAAGTGAATATATACCCGATAACAACCGGGCCTTGCGTAGCTTCACCTATTGCTTCGCTATATAGAGGACTGTAATTTTTGATATCCTTCATCAGAACAGTATCGGCCATGCAGCCCTCCATACCCTGAAACCTGCGTAGCTCGTTGGGCAGATCATTCGAACTCAAAAAGAAACGTTGTGATTGCACCGTGCCTCCGCTGAAATAGCCCAGAACAGGCTCATCGAGATCGGCAGTGTTATAAATATTGCCGGCTACTTTACCCGGTTGCGGATCAAAAAGGCCGCCCAGGCTCTCCGTTGTTTTTTCTAGTTGCTCCCAGTAATTATACGCTTCGCGGGTAAGCGCCCTCTGCCGGAGCAGCATACTATATTTGATGAACAGCTTTTGCGAACCGACCGGAATGTGTGTGATCAGTTTGTCGTCAATAATGTCCTGTGCAAGTTGATCAGATGACGCAATGTTAATGTCGTGCGATGTAGTAGTGCGCCAGCAACGATATATATACTGGTCGTACGGACGAGGTATCAGGCTGTCGTTTTTAAAGATAAAGCCCGATAAGTATACGGCTGTGTACTCCCACGTTTCATCATAGTCCCACCGGTAATAGCGAGAGTTACCCGAATCGTCATGGGTGCTTACCGTAATATTTACTCCATCTTTTCCTGGTGCCCATGTAAGTTCATCAATAGGAGGAGTATCTTTCAAGGTGATATAGTCCGAAAGATATTCCTTGTTATTGGAAGTTTTTATCCGCAGCCGGTACAGACTGGTGCTGTTTATAGGAATCCCGCCCCCGGTATATTTTCCGGTATTATCTCCTGTGAGTAGCGTTGTGTTTCCTTTGTCGTCTTCAATACTCGCAGTAGCATTCAACTCAGCGGGAGGCGTATCTGTGGAAGACAAAGAAACCGATCGCGATAACTTTACGGTAGCACTTCCATCGCTGCTGTTAATGTAGCCATCTATTACAAGGTAGCTGTTGGTGCTTTCAATAGCAGGCGGGGCGTAAGGTTCAACGCAAGCCGTGAGTAAAGTTGTGCATATAATAATGAGAAGAGTATATTGATAGAGTATATACCGGTTCGGGTATATATGGTGTATCGATAAAGTAAGAGTACTTTTCATTGCCAAAAATCAGGTTGTGTGGTTGTTCCGCCCTGTGTGCGACAGTCGGCACAGGACCTGGTAGTTAATATGTATCCCAGTATAATTATCCCTTCAGTAACTTCGCCCACCGCTTCACTGTATTGCGGGTTATAATTCTTAATGTCTTTCACCAGAATAGTATCCAGATTACAACCATCGGTTCCCTGGAATCTCCGCAGTTCGTTTGGAAGATCATTTGCACTCAGAAAGAAGCGTTGTGATTGCACAGTACCTCCGCTGAAGTAGCCCAGTACAGGTTCGTCCGCATCGGCTGTGTTGTAAATATTGCCGGCTACTTTACCGGGTTGCGGATCAAACAGACCGCCCAGGCTCTCCGTTGTTTTTTCCAGTTGTTCCCAGTAATTATATGCTTCGCGTGTAATCGCCCGCTGCCGCAGCAGGATGCTGTATTTTATAAAAAGCTTTTGTGATCCAACCGGGATGTAGGTGACCAGGTGGTTGCTGATAACATCCTGCTGAAGCTGATCGGAAGATGCAATGTTAATCTCATGCGATGATGTAGTGCGCCAGCAACGATATATACTTTGATTATAGGGACGCAATACAAGAATATTATTGGTAAATATATAGCCGGAATAATACACAGCTGTATATTCCCATGTCTCATCGTAGTCCCACTGATAGTAGCGGGAGTTCCCCGAATCGTCATGAGTGCTTACCGTAATATCTATTCCATCTTTTTTCGGTGTCCAGGTAAGTTCATCGATGGGAGGAGTCTCTTTCAACGTAATATAGTCAGAGATATACTCCTTGTTGTCAATGGTTTTTATCCGCAGTCGATATAGGCTGGTGCTGTTTATAATAATATCGCTGCCGGTATATTTCCCGTTCTTATCTCCGGTTAGTAATGTTTTGTTCCCTTTGTCGTCTTCAATGCTTACCGTTGCATTCAACTCGGCAGGAGGAGTTTCTGTAGACGCCAGCGGAATAGATCGCGATAATTTTACTATAGCGCTTGCATCTGTACTGTTTATATAGCCATCTACCACCAGGTAGCTGGCGGGAGTTTCCACGGCAGGCGGTGCATACGGCTCTACACAGGTGGTTAGAAGACCTCCGCAGATAAGTACCGGAAAAGAATATTTGTACAGTCCCTTCATGATCTTCTAGAATTTAAAATTATAGGTGATCGTAGGTATAGGTCTGGCAAATACTGACATTTTATAGCCATTGATTCTGCCGCCTTCCGATACAAAGTATACCGAGTAAGCATTCTGTCTGCCCGTAAGATTATACACTGCAAACGTCCATGAACTGTGCGCCAGCTTTTTTATCTTATGATTACCCTCTACGTTGATCGACAGATCTGTGCGGAAATAATCCGGTATACGATATGCATTGCGGTCGGAGTAGTAGATACGCATGGTTCCTCCGAGGTCGTATTTGGCAATTGGCAAAGTTATCGGGCGACCGGTGCTATAGACTACGTTGAGCGAGACATTAAACCTGCGACTGAATTTGTAGTTACCAATAAAGTTCACAGCATGAGGTTTATCGTAACTGCTCGGATAATATACTCCGCGATTTATAGTTTCGGTAGAAGTTGGCCCCGCAGTTTTAAGCAGTGAGCGGGAGTATGTATAGCTTACCCAACCGTTTAATTTACCAGTAGCTTTCTTCACCATAAATTCTACACCGTATGCTTTTCCCTGTCCTTTGAGCACATCGGTTTCGATATGGTGGTTCATCAGCAATGAAGCACCATCTTTATAGTCAATGGCATTGTGCATTTTTTTATAGTAGGCTTCCACCGATGTTTCGATCATATTGCCCAGCAGGTTTTTGTAAAATCCCAGCGACCACTGATCACCGATCTGCGGAGGTATATACGTATCACTCAATTTCCAGATATCGGTAGGAGCAATGACTGTTGTGTTGGAAAGCATCTGTATATACTGGCGCATCCGGTTATAGCTAAATTTCAATGATGTATTATCCGTTAACAGATAGCGGGCTGAGAATCTTGGCTCCGCTCCGTGATAGGTTGCTATAGGGCCTGACTGATATTGTACGGTGTCTTGTATAGTGGATTCTTTGCGTGGTACACCGGGTGCATACTGGTATACTTCACGCGGCCCAAGACTCTGGTAATAAGAATAACGAAGACCTGCATATACCGATAGATTCGGTGTTACTTCAAAGTTCTCCCCTATATATATAGCGCCTTCTCGCCCTTGTTCATTTTGTAAGGTATTGGGTACTACCAATGATTGAGAACCATACGGCTGATAATTGCCGGGCGATAATCCATAGTGTATAAAACTTGCTCCGGCCGTAATAGTATGCTTGGCACTGGGGTAATAATTAAAGTCGGCCTTGGCACCAAGCTGCTTGATGGAAAAATTCATCTGGAAAGCATTTACCGGGTTGGAGCTGCTGGTAACCATATACTCATATTTACTATAGGTGCCGGTAAGCACACCATATAGTTTTGTATTAAAGACATGTTTCCACTTGATGGAAGCATTGCGATCGCTATAACGGTAAGCAGTATCAGAGTTAAGTTTGAAATGGTCTTTACTCATATACCCCGAGAGGTAAATGCTGTTGTCGTCATTTACCTTGTGTGTAATGCTCGCGTTCAGGTCGTAGAAAGAAGCATTACTGTTCTTCAACTCTTTTGTCTTAACCCTGTCAAGAATCCAGTCAGAGTACGTAGAGCGTGCGCCAATCAGGAATGATGTTTTGTCTTTGATGATCGGACCTTCCAACGTGAATCTTCCTGTTATAGGGCTTATACCTCCGGAGCCGGAAATCTTTTTCAAATTACCTTCGCGTGTATGTACATCTAGTACAGACGACAATCGCCCGCCATACTCTGCGTTGATGCCACTCTTATATAGCTCTACATTTTTGAGTACATCCGGATTGAACGTAGAGAAGAAACCAAACAAGTGCGAAGGATTATATACCGTAGCATCGTTATACAGGATCAGGTTTTGATTGGTAGCACCGCCTCGTACGTTTAGCCCGGTGGTGCCTTCGCCTACGGTTTGCACTCCTGGTAAGGTGAGCACTACTTTCATAATATCTGTTTCGCCTAACGCCAGCGGCATTTGCTTCATGGTTTTGATATCCAGTTTCTCCATGCCCATCTGCATACCCGTTACCCGGGCATCGCGATCGGCTTCCACCACTACTTCTTTCAAAGGCGTTATGTCTTCTTCAATTTCAATATCGAGTCTTCCGTTGTTGTATAGCATGATCTGCCGATGCGTGTTCTTCATGCCTACACTTTTTAGTTTAAGTATATGCTGGCCTTTTGGAAGCGTGAGAGAGTAATGACCGAACTGATCGGTAGAAGCACCAATCATCGGGTTCTCTACATATACCGATGCTCCTATAACCGGCTCTCCTGATTTTGTATCGCGAATTGTACCTGCCAGCGTAGCTTTACCTTGCAGGTTGTCGGTCTTGGTACCTATGGTATATAGTTTCTCTTCTGCCAGTTTTATTTTTTTCTCGCGCTGCTCAAAGTCCGTATAGTCGAATGCTGCGGCAGGCTTGGTTGTAATGTTACCGGGGCCGAAGTAATCAGGCGGAAGCTCTGTTGATATCTGTCGCTCGCGGGTGATGTAGATTGTACCCTCATATATACTATAGTGCAGATCGGTATTCGTAAATATTTTATCCAGCACCGAAGCAACTTCTTCATTGGAAACAGATAATGTAACGGACAGGCTGTCGGTCCATGCAGGGTTAAAGGATAAATGATATATAGTCTGTTCTTCAATAGCAGCAACCACCCGATCAAAACGCGCAGCAGAGAAATCGGCCGTAATGCGTGTAGACGACCGTTGGGCCCATGCCGGTGTTGCCAGCTGCAACGTGAAAAGAATAAGAAGAGTAGGTAAATTTCTAATCATGGTTTGGTCGGGATACGGTCGTAAAATTCTGCCATGCGTACAATATACTGTTCGCGGTTTCTGCGAAACCGGATCTTGTTTTTGCTCATAAGTTGATTGAGGTCGCGCTTTTGATCTGCGAATACGTCCTGGATCGAACTCTTGCTGCGTACATGAAAGTATGCCCCGTCTTTATAAATATAGTAGCGGGTTTTCTCTTCGAAATCATGAACGATCACCTGCTGATTGATCGTTTCCTGCAATACTTTTATATGGCGCGCATATACCTTTGTTCGGCCATCATACAGTAATTCATAGAAGCCATGGTGTAATGAGCTGTCGGGCTGACTTACAAACTTGTGTCCGGGAATAGTAAAGTATTTTACGCGTTCCTTGATCAGCTTCATGGTGCTGCTGCGCGAGAAGGATTCGGTGAGCACCTGGTCGGTTTGCAGATCGTATAGGAGCGGCACCTGTTCATACAGATACCCATCGTAATGTACCGAACCAAATACCCAGTCGTTGGAGCCAAAGTAAGGATGCTCTTCCTCCAGCGTCTTGTATTCTGCATAGTCGCCCCCGTTGTAAAGCTGCGACTGCCCTTTGATGGCTTCGTGATAATGTTTAACAGCGTTGGCAGATGCTGCCGCTATAAAGGCCGTGTCGCTCCTATAGCTTTGTGCCATTGCTCCGGAAGCAAGTAAAACAAAGGCCCACGGCAGGCGGGTAATGATTGATCTCACAAAGGTTTTGGTTTCTATTACAAAATATAGCTTTCCATCAATATTTAGCTAACCATTAAAATAAAAAATGGAGAAGTATAAACCCGGATGAATGATGGCTGGTGATCGAATACACCCGTATGTCGATGATTTTGCCATATACGTCCATCCAACTATGGATAACGTCTAACAGGAGAACTCTAAAAAAATATGGGTGCACGAGCATAGCTACATGCACATGCTGGTGACGGGGTGAGAGGCAGGGTATGGATCAGCTCTTTCGAAGATTCCAGTTGATAAAGGGTAATGACCTCGCCTGATTTTTATTCCAGAGGCCAATCTGTATACCTCGGAAATCTTTACAGGAATTGAATAATGCCAACTGAAATCCCTTGCCTTTTTTGGATTGGTTTCTGAGCACCGAGATACAAACCCCTTTGAACCTGTGGGATATAGTATGCAGGCCTGAAAATGAAAAACCGTTCAGGCTCGTTACGATCGTAGCCACACCTCCCAGGTATACTCCTGATATTTCTGTGTCGCCAACAGAACCGAAGGCATTTATATTTACTCCCTTTATTCTCACCGTGGTTGGTTCAGGCGGACGAGCGAATAAGATTGAGTCTCTGGTTAAAAAACTGCCAAGGATAGGAAAGACAAACCCAAGCGATAATGTTTCGATGCAGACGCCCTTTACCAGCAGCGAATCCTTATAGTTGGAAGGCTCCGCATCCAGGCCGATAGCCAGTGCGTTGATCTCGTCTAGCTTTGTGTTAATAAGCGGAATAAGGGCAATAGCCTGCTTTCGGTAAACTGAGTCGATCTTTTTGGCAACAGGCTTGGGCGAAATTCCCATATAGTAGTACGTCTTTCCATCTTCTTCGTATAGCCAGTTGAGCCCCTGCTGCGTAAGGAATGGAACGAGTTCATGTTTCACCGTGTCGCCTTCATATACAGGAGCTGTTATAGCCGGTAAACAACAATGCGCTGTGTCTTGCCTGAAAATAAAATCGTAGCGATCCAGTGACAGGTGAGTAAATATTCCTATTGACCGGTCTGCTATCAACGATAATTTCTCCAACGAAGTATAGTGTATCTTTATCGTATCGAACGTCTGCCCGATACGGTTGGCCACACGGGCATTGAAGTGTGTGGTAAATATCAACGTATCCTGCACTATATCGATCAGGCGTCCGTTATATCTTTTGTTAGTAGGAAGAGAAATGTCGTAAATGCAATTTCGGTATAGGTAAAAACCGTTGTCATTCACGTTCGACATCTCATCGCGCATTTTTAATTCCTTACCCTTCTTCAGGAGTAATACAGTCCAGCACGATGCATCCTGTGCTAATGAAGAGAAGGCTGTTAATCCAACCACTATCAGAAGAAAAAACTTTTTCATATCGAGCATGGGTATGGGGGTAATTGGTTCTTGTAACTGCTATCAAAATAGAAATCTATTCTAATTCAATATTCGAAAAACGACTGAATGATTGCCAGTACTTGTCTTTGTAGATCGTAAAGTCCAATTCAAATTTGTCGCTATACTGGTGCAACAATTCAGGTAGCACAAGTGAAGGTTTCCGAAAGTCTTTGCATGCAAAGTATATTTCCTGTGTATTGTCGCATGTTTCTCTTCCTATATTTAAGTGTCCTTCCGCTTCTGATAATTCGCTCACAATCTTATTCTCGATCTCATCCAGCAAGGCGTACGTTTCTTCATCGGGCATTCCATCATTATCGGTGCCATCATACTTTATCTCGATGATCGTTATCCACGGATGAGAAGCTTTTCGATCCCAATCCAACAGCGTTGTATTGATAACAGCCAGCAAAGGCTTATCGTCTTTCGTTGCTTCCAAGCCGGCAAAATCATCGTTCTCAGAATTGTGTTGAGTGCTGTCATACTTCTCAATAAATTCTTTCTGGCGCCAGATTAAAAAACTCTTCAGCTTTTCGATCGAAACTAGTTCTTTCGTGGCTTCGTCTTTACTCACCACACTTATATTGTCGATGATTGTAGCAAAATTCAGTTCGCCCAGGTAATTATCCAGAAACAGGTTAATGCCATGTTCTATCGCTTCTTTATTCTCTTCTGTATAGTCATCATGCACAACCGTTATATCGATCTCATCCGGCAAATCATCATGATCATTCGAAAAGAAATGGAGGTTGTCTTCCCTAAATTCATATTCCTCCATTACGATTTTTATATTGAGCAGATCCCGCTCAGGCTTATGTGCTATAAATATCCAGCCATCCAATGGTGGTGCAGCTTCAACCAGTTCTTCTACAAAGACTATATTTTTAATTACACCATCAGCCGTAAATATGAGTCTTACGGTATCGTCATCTTCCATGCCCGTAACAAATTGAAATCCTTCTCGCAATTCGTCCAGCTTAGGAGCCAATACCTCAAAGAAATCTGTTTCAATATTATTTCCGGTTTTTACGGCTTTGCGCAGGCCCTTTTCGTTTTTCTGAAACCAGTTCCAGAAGTCGGCATACGATGCAATAGGTTCTTCTTTCTTTCCGAATAGATTTTTGAGGAGGCCCATGATTGATAGTATATTAATTAAAACGATTGGGGTCTTATAAGAAGTATATATATTCTAATTATTTCCGGGAAGATAGGGGCCGCCTGTTTCTCCCCAGCCCCATGAGGGCATTGGCTCACGGGTATCCATAGTGTTTTCGGTTAACTGAGAATTAATAACGGCTATGCGTGTTCCCCATTCAATATAACCAACAAAAGCAGAGCGAAATTCCGGATCACTTTTTAGTCCGGTCTCATCAGCAGTTTTTAATAATAGTTGCATCCATCGTTGGCGTTTCTCTTCGGTAAGCATCTTGCCAATATGTTTGCCGATCATGTGTGCATGACTGCCGCCATCTTCTGTTGTATATAATTTCTCCCCACCAAAAACTTCTGCAACAAAATGCGCAACATGCTTTACATGTTCGGGCGACATATCTTTAAACACAGGACTGAGCAGATCGTCTTTCAAAACCTTGTCGTAAAAATTCTT
>NZ_DATCSD010000258.1:0-3145 GCF_036568665.1 Ohtaekwangia sp.
CAGATGACCTGCGAGATACATTGATCCTGATGCCATCGGCAGAACTTTCACGTGCACGCGGTGGATTTCATTGTATGAGTATGCCCCTGCTGCGCGACAATCTTTGATATACTATATATACATTTTATAACGACCTCTATACTATGTCTCAAACAACTTCTCACCTGCTGATGATCCGTCCTGTGCAGTTTGCCTATAATACGCAGACCGCGGTTAACAACGCATTTCAATCTACACAGGATAGCAATGCACAGGAGCTTGCCTTGAAAGAGTTTGATGACTTTGTGATCCGCCTGCGTGAGCAAGGTATAGATGTAACGGTTATCCCCGACACCGCTGCCCCGCATACACCGGATTCTATCTTTCCCAACAACTGGATCTCATTTCACGATACAGGTAATATTGTGTTATACCCGATGTATGCTGCCAACCGAAGACTGGAACGCAAGCCGCATGTTATCGAAACACTTCAGCAGAAATTTACGATAACAGAACCGATCGATCTGTCGGAATATGAAAACAGGAATTTATTTCTCGAAGGCACCGGCAGCATGGTGCTGGATCGTGAGCAGGCTATAGCATACGCCTGTCTCTCGCAGCGCACCGACCGTGAAGTGCTTGACACTTTTTGCCAACGGCTGGGATATACGCCCATTGCCTTTACTGCTACAGACGGTAATGGTTTCCCTATCTATCACACCAATGTAATGATGTGTGTAGCGGATCGATACGTAGTAATCTGCCTCGACTCTATACCGGATATTACCGAACGAAAAATAGTGGAAGGTACCATTCGTAAAACGGGTAAAGAGATAATAACAATCACGCTCGACCAGATGAATCACTTTGCCGGCAATATGCTGCAGGTAAATAATGCGAAGGGAGAGAAATTTCTCGTGATGTCGTCACAGGCGTATGAGTCGCTTACAGCGGATCAGGTTACCAGGATCAAAGCCTACAACCCGATCATACACTCGAGCCTGGATACTATCGAACGCAACGGTGGCGGTAGTGCACGCTGCATGATGGCTGAAGTATTTTTACCGGTAAAGAAGTGATCGCTATCTTTCCATTCTAATGATTGACGCTGCAAAACTCAAACACTGGATTGATAATTTCTATGGCTATGGTTCGTGGGCTGCACCGATCTGGTTTGTCGGCTATGAAGAAGGTGGTGGTGATTTGCCAGAGGAAGTAAATGAGAAGTTAAACTATTTCCACGGGAATCATCCATCAGCCGGTCAGGCAACGCTTTGTGATATCCGGGCATTATACCGCGAAGTGGCGTTCCGGGTTGAAGGTCCACGCGCTGAAGTCTTTGCCAATCTCTACGAACACCGGTTCGACAAGAAAGCCGTTATCCATGGATATTGGAAAAATCTTATCGCCTTTGTTCACGGTTACCGTAATAAAAAACTTCCCGATCCCCTCACGTATCAAAAGACTTCTTTTGCTTCATCGTCTTCGAATGAAGCGTGGATTCAATTTTACCCGTTGCCCAGTCCTAACAACCACGCCTGGTACTATGCATGGCTTGACTTACCAGGATTTGATTTTCTGAAGAGTCGTGATCGGTATCAGGAATATATATACCCGCAACGCATTCAGGCAATTCTTGAAAACATTAAAGTCTATAAGCCTCAAGTCGTGCTATTGTATGGGATGGACAACATCAATGCGCTTAAAGAATCGGTGCAGTCTTTTTTTCCAGACTCAAAATTCAAAATGGTGAAAGCCATCCCGCATCAAATTCCACAGCATCATCGCGCAGAAGTTGATAAAACCATTCTGCTGGTAACAACACAGATTCCAGGACTACGCCATGGCCGCGTTGAAACCGGATTTGACTGGCAGGCGTTTGGAAAAATTGTGAGAGAAAGCCGCTGATGTATAGAATTGTTACAGGTTAATTGTTATTCGTTAATCGTTACAAGCAAGCTATCATCGGCAAAAAGCGATTTCTGTTTTTGCAGTCAGGTTAAAAACACCTGACTCAAAACAAAATCAACATCGAACAAGGGAATCGATTAGCAAATAACGATTAACGAATATTGAAATTAGCGGACACGCTCTGGTCACGCTCACACTCCTCTAGCAGCCGGAAGCTAGTAACTCGCAGCTATTTCTCCGGCAGCCAGCAACTATTTCCACTTCATCAAAGACTCGATATACTCCGATAGCTCTGCTGCAATTTGTATGTGCTCATGCAAATCCGGATGGCCTCCGCAGCCGCTGTTGAAGCTTCGGGAGAAAAAATAACGACTTACTTTTTTATCGCCATGCTGATTGGCATACTGAACAATTCCTGTCAGGTAATTCTTCATAGCTTTCTTGAGTGTTTCGTCTGCCATCGGGCTGGTGAGACAAACGATCTGCGCTGCGGGATAATGACTGCGAAGTGTTTTAATGAAATCAATATACTCCTGGCTAAACTTTACCGAATCCTGCACGCCATCGTTTTGCCCGAGGCATACGGTTACTATATCAGGAGTATATCTTGAAAAATCCCAGGGTATAGCATTCGCGCTGAAGTTCATTTTATCAAACACCTGCGGCATTACATAGGGCTTATCGCAGCAGCTATGCATCAATCCTATACCCGACTCTGATGTAAGGTGATATTGTGCTTTCAGTTTGCGTGCCACGGTGGGGCCATAGGCGTAGTAAGCATTATGCTGATCGTACCACTGACCTTTGTCGCAGGCTATGGGTGTAAGATCGCTGCCGGTGCCACAGGTAATGGAATTACCAATGAACTCGATCCTGCGTTCTGGTTTAGCAGGAAGCGGTAACAACTTCTCACATTGTACTCCTGCAAATTCCAGGTAGCCGATAAGAGCTTCTGTATTCTTGCAAATAGTAACGATATGTTCTCCACGCGATAAGCCCTTCGCAACGGTAAGGGTATCGGTTTTGGAATGCAGTTGTATTTTATAGGGCTTCTGTCCGTCTACAGCAATCTCCAGGTAATTGTGCGATGTTCCCCACAGCACTTCATCGTTCAGGATAACCGCGCAAGATGGGCCTTTGAACTTGAACTGTATATATACCCCGGCTGCCCAGAAACGCGGCAGTTTAGGATTGGAGAAATCGATGCGACCGGTATACTGGATATCCGGATGATCGGCAGCGAAAAATTTTACCG
>NZ_DATCSD010000259.1:0-12400 GCF_036568665.1 Ohtaekwangia sp.
AGGAAAGCTTTTACCTGGTTTATATCAGCACCAAAGTCAGACGCTTCACCTTCTGCGTCTACTCTACCCGGGCGATTGGCAAGACCGACTTTTGACAGATCGATTGTATAGTTAATATATCCTTTGCCGGAGAGATTTATACCATTATTCAAACTCAACCCGATCATTTTACCATCGCCTTTTGATGTTATCCCGGTTCTGAATGTGAACGAACCTCCATCGGCATTGTCTTTCAGAACCACATTCATAACACCTGCAATGGCGTCTGATCCGTATTGGGCAGAAGCACCATCCCGAAGCACCTCAACACGCTTAATGGCATCTATAGGTATAGCGGATATATCGGCACCACTTTCTCCACGCCCTGGCGATGTCTGAGTATATATCAGGGAACTTGCATTTTTCCGCTTGCCGTTAATCAGGATCAGCGTGCGACTCGGGCCCATGTTTCTGATCTCATACGGATCCAATAGCGAAGTCGCATCGTTTACCGGTGTCTGCACCGTATTGAAAGACGGCACTCTATACTGTAACGCTTTATCAAAGGTAAGCTGGCCTGTGCCCTGAAGTTCTTTCACTGATAAATTATCAATAGGAAGTGGTGAATCCGTTACGGTACGCTGCGCAGCACGGCTTCCTACTGAAATAACAACTTCATCGAGTTGACCGGCTGCTTCTTCCATCACAATGGTCATTTCGCCAGACTCCGGTATAGCAGCTTCAACGGTAGCAAAACCGATAAATGAAAAAGACAGATGCGTGGTTGTTTTACGAACCTGCATCGAAAACTTACCATCGGAGTCAGTATATGTTCCGGCTTGTTTGTTCTTGAAAGCAACAGCAACACCGGGCAAGGGAACGCCTGCAGTATCCTTTACTATACCCGAAACTAATCGGGAACTTTGTGCCATACTTAGCTGACATGATAAAATCGTCAGTATAGAAAAAGCAAACATCCGGAACTTGACGTGTGTCCGGAATAACGCTGCATGCTGTTGCCAACTGACGGCAACCGATGTGCATCCTGTACATTTAGTAGAAAAAGCCATAGTTAAAATTTAAATGATTACCTCTTTAAACAAGCTACTATAGCAACCGTGTATCATCATCCCGTTAATTGTTATTACCAGGATATATACCTATATATAGGTGCTATTGCAGCAAGAATTTATGACCCGAAGATAATTTTCGACTATAAATTTGAATCTCCGTAATACTACTGATATCAGAATGCATCGAACACGCAGACATCGCTCCTAAGGCTGTGTGCATCGATATTCCAATGTCTCAATTGTTACGGTGAGACTATTTATATACATAATTGAGATGCCTTATAAAGTAATTAAACACCAGAAATTAGTGTAGCGCCTGGTAAAAAATCAGTCGTAACTTAAAAACGCGAGTTGTGAGTTGGTATAAACGAAATTATTGAATCAATCGCAGGCGTATCGTTTATAGAATTTCTGGAAGGATACGCTGGGGCCGTGTGGCATAAATATAGCGCGGCAACCTATATATAGATTTCTACGGTCTTATATAGTTATAGGCATGGTTGCGCGAAAGTACCTTCGCACATCCATACCCATCTCTGATATATATTAAAACGTATTTTATTTCTCGGTAACCCCCTTCCAGTCATCGGTCCTGAAAGGAACAGCCGGTAAATGTTCTGAATTTATGAGATTGCATTCGGGATTATCCGCCCAGGCATACCGCACCGCTACAGGCTCGGCAACTTTATCAGAATATACTATAACTTCATTCCCTTCTATAATTCCGTTTGCCCAATAAAACTGTTTGTCTTTACCGGCTATAGCCAAACCTGTTATTCCCTTTCCATCTTTCGTAGAAAGACCTGAACCGGTATTTGTAAAGCGGATGCGAATGCGATTACCTTCCTTCCGGTAATTTTTATACACCGGGCCGCACGCAATACCCTCGTGTTTATATACCATGTTGTTGGCTACTAAAGCAAGTCGGTATCCTACATCCTGCTTGTTTTTCGGATGGATATCATTCGCTTCTCCTATATCAATGGCACAAGCCATACCTGTATTAGGTAGTGAGAGCGTCAGCATTTGTGCTTCCCGTAATTCAGCCCACGAGCTTTCTGAAGGCAGTGGATTTGTTTTCATATAGTTTGCCAACTGAACAAACAGGAACGGAAGATTTCCCTGCTGCCAGCGCTGCCGCCAGTCTGTAATCAGCATCGGAAATAAAGTTCTATAGTCGTAAGCTGCATATGCATTTGACTCGCCTTGATACCAGATAAATCCCTTGATGCCGTACGGGATCAGCGGGTATATCATCGCATTGAAAAGCACGGTAGGGTAATATTGATAGTTTAGCATTTTCGGAAAGGCAGGTTCGAGGTCTTTTTTATATAACCAATTTCCCGCCAAAGAAAATTTAGAAGTGCCATCGGTAATATATAGATCTTCTGCCGGAGGATTCAAGCCACCACCACCCCACAGCATTGCTACTCTCACGGCTATCGTATTCTCGCCTTGTCGCACCAAATGTGCTGGTATAGTAAAAGAGTGAGTAGCATGAGCGTTCCATATATTCTTGCAAATCTCCTGTCCATTAAAATACAATGAATAGTTCATCTCCGGATGTCCCAGACTGATCGTTAAATCTTTCTTCGTGAATGATTCAGGCAACGTGATTTTTTTTCGCAACCAAACCATTCCTTCATAACTGCCGATTCCAAAATCTTTTACAACCTTTGGCATTTCAATGGTTGTCCAATTCGCATCATTATAGTCAATAGTCGGAACTGTTTTGTCTGTATTATACTGTGGGTTATATACTATATCCCAGATTCGAATCCAGTTCAGGCTATCGGCCAGAAGATCCTCGCGATCCAAATGAAGTGTATCATTACTGAGCGTTTTTGCTTTGGTAATGGGTGATGTCAGCAACATGTCGCGGCTCGTCCAGGCTTCTACCGGTGTGCCGCCCCAGGCACTTTGAATAATCCCTACCGGGACTTTCTCATCGACATGAATTTTACGAGCGAAATAGTAAGCCACCGCTGACCACTCTTTCACATTTGTGGAATCACAAATTTTCCATTTACCTGCATGAATGTCTGATTGAGGTTTTAATCGTTTATCATGCTCAACAACCAAAAAGCGAATTTGCGGAAAATCTGCATGGGCAATTTCCTTCTTTGCATCGCGTGCCTGTTGTACCTGCCACTCCATGTTCGACTGACCAGAGGCAACCCAGACATCACCAATAAGAATTTCTTTCAGACTAATTTTAGAATCGGTTTTGCCCGACTCTGCAACCTCAAGTATATAGGGGCCGCCTGCTTTAAATACCGGAAATTTAATTTGCCATTTCCCGTCCTTGCCTGCTATAGTGGTTGCCTGTGCGTTGCCGAGTTTAGCAATAATGTGCGCACCCGGAGTTGAATTTCCCCACACCGGAATTCTTATACCTCTTTGCAACACCATCCCATCCCCAAACACTTTAGCCAGTTTAATTTGAGCATGAGTATACCCGGGAAGAAAAAACAGGATTAGTAACGAAAGTAAAATGTGTAATCGGAATCTCATTTGATCTATACTGTCTTTATATCTTTTCAAAAAATTTACACACCAGGTTTTAGGAACCCTGGCAACCTATATTTCATTTCTTATTTGATGATCATTTCTTAACGGCTCTTTTGATTGTTGTTGAGCCGCGATGGTCAACCAACTCGATGAGGTATATTCCGGCAGGCAGGTCTTTCAAGGATACTATTGCATTATCTCCCTGAACGCGAACACTGCTGATCCGTTTACCCCGCTCATCAAGAAGGGTAACGCTACGCAACGTACCTGCATTCGGAATGGTAATCATTGAGGTTGTTGGATTCGGATACATCAGTAAACCCTGCTGACCTTCCTCGTTAATGTTCATCACAGTTTCCGGCTCGGTATTTATATCATACCAGTAAATTATACCTCTTCCACCGCCTGCGCTCATATATAGTCTTCCGGCAACGTTCATATCTCCGATCAGAAATGGCGCACCTGCAAATTCATTTGCGTCATCGTTCATCCTGAGCCATGTAGCGCCTTGATCTGCTGATCTGAAAAGACCCGTTACACCTGATACTGTTCCCCATATAAAAACAGTAGGATAGTTCGCTGCAGGCATTGCCTTTCCTATACCGATCGATTTGCAGTATGTTACATTCGCTATAGTTGTATAGGTCGCACCATGATCGGTGGAATACTTTAATCCATTGAAGGCAAGAGGCACCCATATATGTCCTTCAAAACCCGGCACGGTACGGATCAACGTTGCTTCCCAAGGATGATTCGCGGTTGTTCTGCCCGGTGTACCTGCCAGTGTAAACGCAACTCCTTTATTGGAGCTTTGGAGCATTTGACCGTTCGTTGGATTATATATATAGAAGTAATTGGCGTTTACCTGGTCTGCCACCGGAACAGCATCTCCCAGCGATACTCCCGAACAGCTTGACCAGCTTCCTCCATTGTTTGTAGTATAGTATGTTGTGGATGACCACGCAGGACAGTGCAGTATCGTGGCCCCATCTGCACTGATCGCTACTCTTCCTGCAGAGCCCTTGTTTGTAGCAGCCCCGGTCCATGTAGAACCTTTATCAGAAGAATAGTATATAACGTTCCCTCCGTTAGAAGCCCTTACTACTTTGTTTGTGTTGTTGGCAGCATACGCGATGCTATGGTTATTCCCATCGGAAGGCGTAAGTTTTTTTGACGGATACGAAGTGAGAGGCTCATGCACAAAGCCCGTTACATCTCCGAAAGAAGAAATAAGCGGACCTCCGGGAATGCTTATCCCGTCTATGAAAGCTGTCTCTTCAATACCGATCACATCATATTTCCAGGATGGATTTGTTGCTGTAATATCGGAGCAAGTATATACTCCGCCCCCTCCTATCACGCGCACTTTCAAAGGATCAGTGTGATCGAACTCAATACAGTCCATCCAGTTGACTGCTCCTCCCTCTGTCCATTTCATGCCGTTGGAATCATAGGTAGCATTGGTTCCGTTTTTAAGTGTCCAGGTTGATCCTCCATCGGTAGAGAGAAAAATAAAATCTCCCCAGCCCGTACCGAACTGGTTGTTCCAATACATGCCACACGTGGAAACCACTACCCTGTTAATATTATTAGGATCTATACTTACACCTCCGTATGGATAGTCCTGCCAATGAGCAGGCGTAACGTTTGTCCACACGCCTGTTGATGTGTTGAGTTTATATACCTTGCCCAGTCCGCCACTGGATGCCGGACCAGCATCATCAGCATGAGTAACATACATGGTAGTTCCCTGCAGTGCTGCCCTGTGTGGCATAAAGCTGGTAGTTGCCGAAATGTCGGTAAAGGTTGCACCTCCGTTGGTGCTCTTGTAAATATTTGCGCCACTCGTACGCGAAACACCTATATATATAGTTTGCGTTGCTCCACTTGCTACGTTGCTCGAGGGATCAAAAATAACAAAGCATATTCCGTTTTCATTAGGCGTAGTTGTTACGTCACTCCAGGCGAGGTTCCAGGTAACACCGGCATCTATACTCTTCCATAGTCCGTTAGCCCTCGTTCCGCAATATAAAATGTTACTGTTGTGAGGATCTACGGCAAGACGCTCTCCGTTACCACGGCCGTTCCCATTGCCATGTGCTTTAAATTTAGACGTGACATCGGTATATGTGAAGGTCTTCCCCTTGTCGGTGGATTTCAATATAGCCGTTCTTCCGTTGTTGATATAGGACGTACCGCAGAGCATATATATGTTATTGGGATTCTGCGGATCCAGCGCCAACGCCTCAACGCCAATAAATCCATTCTCTGACTCATTGATCCAATCCATCAGTTGAACCCATTTACTGTTGGCAGCATCCCAACGGTAAGCTCCGCCTACATCGGTACGGCAGTACATATCACCGGATGTTTTGTGGGTAATGATTCCCGTCACAAATCCGCCACCGCCAATCGGTGCGTTCTTCCAGCTATAGTTTTCGTTTTGAGATCTTCCTTCTATCGAAGCAACTATAAAAAATAAAATTGCCGCGAAGGCCTTCAACATGGTTGTAAAAATCAGGCGCATAATGTCAGGGTTTAAAAGTCTTCAACATTCTCCGTGTTCACAGAAAACGATTTCGCAATCTATATTCCGAACGCCTGCCTGATGGACATCGAAAGTCCCAAATAACTGGTGTAAGAGTATAAAGCAAGCAAAAATCTGTGCGTTCGTTCGGAAATTTGCAGACAACAACGACTCCGCCCGTACCAAATACACGCACTCAACCATGTTTAAAAGAGAGGTAAAAACAAGTGCCTTCATCAGGGCTACTCACTACATCAATCTTACCGCCCAAGGCAGAAACCTGCGTCTTCACCAGGAAGAGCCCTATACCCTTTCCATCTACATGTGAGTGAAACCGGCTGTACAGCATAAAGAGTTTGTCCTTGTATACATTCAAGTCCATACCCAACCCATTGTCCTGAATCGTTAAGCTGAACAGACCATCCCGAACTTCGGAGTGTATAGCGATGACGGGTTTCCTATCGGGATGTCGATACTTGATTGCATTGCTCACCAGGTTCATCAATATACTGTGGATGTACGGTTTAACGGTAAGCATCGTATCACCTTTGGAAAAGTTCTCAACAAATGTTGTATGTGTATCCTGTATCTCTCTTTCAAGATTTCCTTTTATAAGGAGCAGTTCCTCCCGGAGATTAACCGGGACAATCACCGATGTAGAATTTCTGCGTACTTCCAGAACTGTATTTAAATCCTTCACAACGCGATCTAACTCACGTGTTGTGAATACAATCTTATCGGCAATCGATAGTGTCTCTTGCAAATCATTTTTACTCATTTCGAGTACATTACCAAGACCTAATATTCTGGCCACCGGAGCACGTAAATTGTGGGCAGATATAAATGCGAACTGCTCGAGTTGCTGATTATACTCCACTACATCACGCGTGCGTTCTTCTACCTCAGCCTCTAACGTTTCATTTCGCATCATTATCTCCCGGTTCTGTTTCTCAATGGTCAGCCGGGCTTCCTGCAATTCAACAATCTGTGCGGATACTATATCGCGTTGCGCAGATATCTCTTCCTGACTCTGCAAGAGTTCTTCCTGACTATGCAGCAGATTTCTGTTCTGGTGTTCAAGCTGCTCGGTTCGTCTCTTTACCTGAAGCTCCAGTATAGCATTCCGGTTCTCGATGCTCCGAACCCGTAATTTATATAATGACATAAGTGCCGTGATCAATAACACTATACCGATCAGCATGGCCCACCATGTGCGCCACCACGGTGGAAGAATATGAATTGTTAATGTTGCTCCCCGATCATTTGACACGCCATCTTTATTCCGCGCTTTTACTTTAAAAGTATATGTACCCGGATCGAGGTTTGTGAACATCGTGGTTCTTTGGGCATCAACATAATTCCAATCGGTATGAAAACCTTCCAGCATAAAAGCGTACTGGTTTCTGTCGGTAGCCGTAAAGTTCAATGCCACATACTTCAGTGAAAAGAAATTATAGTCAGGAGGCAGTGTTACCGTACTGGTTTCGAGGATCTGCCGCTTTAATATACCATTAAGATCTCCCGGTTTTACGGGCTGGTTGCCGATGCGCAGTTCGGTGATAAAAACTTCGGGTATAAATGAATTGCTCGGTATACTATCAGGATTAAAAGCGCAGATACCCTTACCGCCAAAAAAAATATTTCCGGCCGCATCATGAAGACACACACCTGGTCTGAAATTACTTTCGGAGAGACCATCTGCAGCATCAAAGTTTTTAAACGCTTCACCGGCAGGATTGAACCTCGATATCCCCGTCTGAGTACTTAGCCACAGGTTGCCTGCTTTATCTTCCTCTATACCTTGCACTATATTATCCGGCAATCCATCATCAATGGTATATCTTCTCCGGAATTTTCCTTGCTCAATAAGGTGTAAACCTTTCTGCGTACCTACCCAGAGTCGGCCCTTGCTATCTTCCAGCATCGTATTACACAAACCACCTACTTGTACGGAGTCGTAGTCCGTAGTGGTTTCGAACCTGACCATTTCCTTCCTTGCAGAATCATATCGCAATAGCTCTTCAATAGTTCCCACCCATATATTTCCCTTTTTATCTTCGTATATCTTGCGCATATAGTTGTTAAACCCAAACCGTTTTTCATAAACGTGCCTGAATGATCCTGAATTTATATCCGAGAGTATATTTAGTCCACCGTAGGTAGCTACCAGCAACTCCTGCGTTTTAGCGGACTGGGATATTGAAAATACATTTGGATCAGAAAGAGCGTCATCGCGTTTTACATCCGGCATATAGTGGATGAAATGGTCGTGAACTTCATCATAACGGTTCAGTCCGCCTCCCCACGTACCAATCCATACGCGATGTTGCCTGTCTTCATAAATTGCCAGTACCGGATTCGCTCCGAGGCTTTCTTTAGCAACTGTATGTTTGTAACGCTTTATACCTTGCGCTGACTTCACAATAAGACCATCTTCTGTACCAACCCACAAACGTTTTTTTGAATCCAGCAGAATCGCATTAACGATATCATTCTTTAAGGGTATATCTATTCCCATAAATTTCTGATTCAAACGGTCCATTACAGCTATACCATTGGAATAAGTCCCAATCCATACCCGCCCCTGCCGGTCGCTATATAGCGCATGGATGGAATTATCCACAAATGATTCCTGGTTATTCGTATTCGCCTGGAAGGTTAGCAATTCATTGGTAATGGTATTCAATCTGCACAGCCCGCCATTCTCGGTACCGATCCACAGATAATTACGTTCCTTCGTAAGATAGAGTATATTATTTACCGGCAATGCGGGACTGGTATGTGTATTATACACTATATATTTATTGGTGTATACATTATAGTTATATAGCCCGGCATCAGTAGCGATCCACAGATCATGAGCCCCGCCTTTTATTACCCCGTGCAATTTTAACGGAGGGCCTTGCATGCTGAGTGTATTCTTTTTCAAATCCCAACGGAAAAGACCATTTTCATGAATACCTACCCAGAACTCGTGCTCTGATATCCGGATAAGTGAACGAACAGGACGGCAGGTATCAAAGAAATTATAGTATTGCTTATGACCATTACGCTTGTTTATTCGCTCCACAAAGGCTTTGTGATTGCGCACACCTCCAAGCCATATACTCGTACTATCTTCATGAAACTCAGTAATTTCACAATTGAATGAATATTGCGACAGTCTTGTAAAATTATCCTGTTCGCGGTTATAGATGTGAAGTCCACCGTTACTTGTGCTTATCCATAACAAACCACGACTGTCTTCATATATTTTGAGAATAGCATTCTTCAAAAGGCTGGTTGTGTCTGTAGAGTTATTCCTATATACAGTGACATCATAACCATCAAATCGGTTAAGTCCGTCTTCTGTGCCGATCCACAAAAAACCACGGGAGTCCTGGAGTATACATAACACATGAGGATTCGACAATGCTACCGGTATCGTTGAAAACTTAACTCTCTCAATCGGTGACTGTGTAAAAGCCTGCGTGCTCCAGAACAATGACAACAGTAGAGTAGCAACTACACAAATCCTGATCATGTTTTGTAAGCTGTCATGCACGAAGGTGCGGTAAGCCCATACTCTTACGGAAGAATATAGGTATACATTTTTCCGTAACGATAAAATCCTGTCTGCTGCAATCTTTCTCATCATCTGACCAATGGTTATTAGCAATGATGTACACATTAAGCTGCCTTTGGCAACTGATAATTAACTGCCGAAGATAGATTGCGGTTATAGACTTATGACTCCGTAATAATACTGACATAGAAATGCGTCCAACACGCATGTCTGCTTCCTAATGCACAGGTTGTTGATATTTTTAATGACCCGAGATGCCGGTGAGACGATTTATATATATGATTGAGACGCTGTATAGCGTGTCTCAAATCAAGCACGGCAAACTTCCGAACATGGTGATTGAGTTACTCACTCAACACCTTGTTGCAGATTGGCAATCTCTTCAAACTCTTCTTCTAACTTGACACTCAGTTTTTCGAAGATCTTAAAGTAACGTGCGTATACCTGGTGATCCTGCTGTCGGGGCTGGATCGTTTCCTGGAAAGGTGTACTACCGGCAGCAGCCTCGAGATTCGGATAGATGCCCATGTCAATCGCGTTCAGCAGAAAGGCTCCTCTTGCTGCGCTGCTAAAATTCGTCACAGTATGTACAGGCTTGTTAAAGATATCGGCCATAAGCTGAGTACAGAAAGGTATTGTTGCAAAACTACCATTAACCGAAAGACTATTGATGTCGCGATGCTCCTGTAATATTTTTCCTATACTATAGATCTCGTATAGTATACCTTCGATCGTTGCGCGGATGAAATGAGAACGTTCGTGTTTGATGTTTATACCGAAGTAAGAGCCGCGTGCATTGGCATTCCAAAGGGGTGCGCGCTCACCGAGAAGATACGGTAAATATAGTAGTCCGTTCGAACCCGCGCTTACATTGGATGCATCGCGGATCAGCCCTTCTACAATTTGTTCCGTATCGAAAGGTACACTGAAGTCACCGAATTGTTTGGCGAACCACTCGAACACAACGCCACCGTTATTGGTCGGTCCACCGGAAACATAGCAGTTATTTGTAATGAGATAATTAAAGAAACGTTGCTTCTCATCTTTCAAAACTTCCTTACCGACAATGCGCACCGCTCCGCTGTCTTCTATCGTTACGGTCGCTTTGTCTTCGCGCCATATACCGGCCCCCAGCGTTGCCATGCAACCATCGCTTGAACCAATCATGATTCGTGTATCAGGCGACAATCCTAACGATGTTTGAAATTCTTTCCGAAGTTTACCGGGCGAGCTGAACACAGACATCAGCTGCGGCAACCGTTCGGATGTAATGCCTGCAAAGTCAAGCGACTGCGATTCCCATGCTATAGAATGAATGTTTAATAATCCCGTTGCTGACGCCAGGCTATAGTCAATCACATATTCGCCTGTGAGCTGTTGCAATATATAGCTCTTCATAGACAGGAATTTATACGCCTTGTTGAATCGTTCCGGATCATGATTTTTCAGCCACGCAATCTTTACCAGCGGAGACATCGGGTGTATCGGTGTACCCGTTGCATTGTAAATCACTTTACCGAAATCAGAATTCTTCAGATCGTTGGCTTCTCTCTTCCCCCGGTTATCGGCCCACGTAATAAGATTTCCAAGCGGAACACCATGTTTATCAATGGCAAGCAGACTGTGCATCGAAGCTAAAAAGCAGATCGAACGGATATCATATTTTTTGGGATGCAATTTCTCGGTGATCAGATTCTTGAGTACATATAGCATGGTGATAAAAATCTGCTCAGGATCCTGCTCGCTATAATCAGGCTGACTATGAAACGTTGGATAGGATCCCTTCGATGATGCTACTACATTTCCGGCAAGATCAAATGCAAATACCCGCACGGCATTTGTTCCCAGCTCTATCGTAATGATGCATTCCATGTTCGATCGATTTATAGTTGTCATGTCTTCTTTCTGAATTCTATAGGTGTATAGCCCGTAAGCTTTTTAAACGTTGTTGAAAAATGTTGTGATGAATAAAAACCAGTCTCCAGCGCAATGGTTGTTATACTCATCTCCTGTCGCCTCAGCAATTTTATTGCTTCTGAAATACGAATGTTGATCAGGTAGTTCAAAGGAGAAAAGCCGGTATAGTTCTTTACTTTCTCCGAGAACGCTGTTGTGCCCAGGCCGATCAGTGCAGCCATCTCTTCAACTGTCCATTGGCGCGCCAGGTCTTCGCGTAAAGTCTGCTCCAGCTTGGTGAATGTTTGCGGAAAGTCTCTTCTCAAATTCATCTGGTAAGTTGACTGTCTCACAATCAATATCAGGAGTTCATCAATAAGATGATTCACGCGCGTTGCATAAGCGACTTCTTGCTGGGATAATTCATCTTTGATCGTTTGAAGAATCGTATGTGCATCCTTTACTCTCACCAGTACGGAGGTGTTATTAAGTTGCAAAATTTTACTGATGGTTAGTCGCTCTGATTTAGACAAGCCGCTCCAGTTACCAACAATCATTTTTTTATGCAGATCCGTTTGATTAACCTCCAGCGAGAGCCAGCACACGGTGCCTATATCCATAAAACCTTTTGTACCTCCGAATTTCTGACCGGGCAGTATAATGGCAAGATCACCAGGATAAAGAATATAGCAACGATCATTGATATTCCATTGAAACTTGCCATCCAGAATATAGTATATCCGAATACTTGTTGTTGTGGTGGTTACAAGTGAGTCGAGTTGAATGTTTGTTATTTTCCGAATTCCGATTTCACTGATGTGTGGGAAACCCGCCAGTTCCGATGAATGT
>NZ_DATCSD010000260.1:0-18003 GCF_036568665.1 Ohtaekwangia sp.
AAATTACCTTTCAATACGCTCACCGGTTTAAAGGCAGTAATGGCAAATGCCGGATAAGCCCCCGCGATCCATGCTACTACTGTGGCGCCCAGCAGGGCTACCGTTATAAAAGTGGGGTTAATGAAGAGAGCGGAGTCCAGCGATTTACCAGTCATCTCGTTGAAGAAGGGCAAGCCGACTTTAGCGAGTATAAAGGCAATGAACAAGGCTATATAGGTAATGATCATCGATTCGCTGATGAATTGCAGAAACAACTGCGGGCGAAGCGCACCTACTACTTTGCGTATACCTACTTCGCGGGCGCGATCTGCTGCACGGGCTGTAGCCAGATTTATATAGTTGATGCAGGCAATGACCAGCACCAGAAAAGCAATAGCACCAAATATATAGATATACTGAATGTCGCTTACAACACTGCTCTCGTCCATATCCGACCGCAGGTATATATCAGTTAGTGGCAGGTAATTATATACTACATAATCGCCCGGATTGGTTAACTCAGATGCCAGCTCTTTTTTTACCAGGGCATTGGTCTTTTCTGCAAGTGAAGAGATGCTCGCGCCCGGTGCCAGTAATATAAACGTTTCGTAATTGGCACTCCACCAGATCTGTTCGCGCGATGCGTTCAGTGAAGAGAACGAACCAATAAAATCATATTGAAAGATCGAGTTGCTGGGCGCATCTTCTGTTAAACCGGTAATAGTATATTCCTGCTTGTTGTTTACCAATATAGTTTTGCCCACTACATCTTCATTGCCGAAATATTTTTTGGCCATGGATCGGGTAAAAATTACCGAGTTGGGTTGAGTAAGTGCTTTATCCGGATTGCCTTTCAGCAGTGGAAAAGATAGTACGTTGAACAGCGTACTATCAGCATAGAAGAAGCGACTCTCCTGAAAATGCTTATCATCTTTCTGCAATACATAGGCTGTCCATTCAGAAGGATTATAGAGACGCACACCGGTTTCCACTTCGGCAAAATTCTTTTGTACGGCCGGTAGCAGGGCCGTTGGCGACACCGATGTTTTGGAGGTTTGTCCTCCGAAACTATATTCAAGCGATGCCCTGTAAATTCGGGATGCCTTTTCATGAAACTTATCGTAACTTAGTTCGTGGCCGATCCAGATAACGAGCAAAAGGCATGTAGCCAGCCCGAGGCTTAGCCCCAATATGTTGATAAGCGCGTACGAGAGATGTTTTCGCAGGCTGCGAAGTGCAATGAGCAAGTAGTTCTTAATCATAATCCGGACGTTAAATCTTTCCTAAGACTCAAGATAGCGTGTTCCGGTTGCACGATTTTCTATTTTTTTTGTGAATGGCAATAAAAGTTAAATACCGAAAGACGCGTGATAACACTTCATTCGAGATGAACGTTCTTTGTAAGAATATTGGTATGAGCAGATTTTGTCTGGTGGTTGGATTGTTCCTTGTTTTTGCGAAAACGAGTTTTGCACAGAACTTCCTGTACTCCACCCGCAATTATACTGCTGTGGATGGATTACCGCAGTCGCAGGTGCGCTCGCTCGTAGAAGATAAGAACGGCTACTTGTGGATGGCGACACAAGGTGGCGGGCTTGCGCGTTTTGATGGCAAGGAATTTAAAGTATATACTACCAAAGACGGACTCCTCTCCAACGATATATCTTCACTGCTGTTAGATAAGCATAACAACTTGTGGATACTGCACGCACACGGCATTACGCGCTTCAACGGTCATTCCTTTAAACGCTTTCACGATCCCAAATTTCAGAACCCCGGCTATCGCAGAATATATGAGCGCAACGACTCTATATTTATAGTAGCGCATGGCGGCCTCGGCAAGATCTATCGCGATTCATTATATTATTGGGCGCGCCCGCTTGTACCGAATAAACTTATCTGGAAATCACATCACACAACGGTGGGGGTACACTGTTTCTTTATGAGCGATGGCACATGCCATGTGCTTGGCCCGAATGATGAATATGAGGTAACTCTCTCCGATGAGATCGGCAAAATATATTTCCCGTTTGAGTATAAAGGCAAGATTGCGCTGCGCACCAGCAACGGGTATTTTCTCATCAATCATAAAAAACATACCATTGAACCGTTCAGCCTGCCGATCAGAAACATGATCTTATACTACGATGAGAAAGATGATTTCTTCTGGACGCGTGATGGTAACAACCTCTTTCGCGATGTAGTACAAGGCGATGAAGTAAAACGCGACACGGTATTGCGCGATGTTTCTGTATTGCAGGTAGTAAATGACTCCGAAGGAAATACCTGGCTTGCTTCGGATGGTCGTGGTCTCTATAAATATTTTATTCAGGACTTTAATCGTTGCAGCTCAGAGAACTTGCGTGGTGTGATGACTATACTTACTGATTGCAGTGGAGCAAAATGGCTGGGCACCTTGAATAAAGGTGTTTGGAAAATCAGCAAGGGAAAAACTACATCCTATACCGATAAACATGAAACGAGTCGTAATAGTATAGGTGTAGTGAAGCAGGCACCTGACGGAACCATCTGGGTCGGTTCCATGTATGGCCTTGGCCGTTACGATAGCGTGCATGATAAATTCGATTGGTTTACACGCGCAGAGGGTTTGCCCGGCAATAGTATATCGGCTATAGAATTTGATGAGGAGGGTAACTTGTGGGTAGGAACCGGTGGCGGCTTGTCGCGGTTTGATGGGCAGTCGTTTACCAATTATACCACAGCCAACGGTTTGCTGAGCAACGGCATCTGGCACTTACATTATTCGAAGAAGTATAAAACTTTATATATAGCCACCGACATCAATATACAAACGATCCGTAACGACAAGATTGGAGTGTTGCAGATTCCGGGATTAAACAATACTTCCGTGCTGAGTATACTTCCTTACCAGGATTCTTTACTGGCATTGGGAACCGGCGGTGCCGGGGTTGTAGTATTTAACCCGAAGACGCGCTATCGGAAATTTCTGACAACACAGGAAGGGCTCGCTTCTGATTTTATATACTTTGCCGCAGAAGATGAGAAGAAAAAATTATGGATCGGCACGGAGAAAGGTATAAATCGCGTACGACTGGCGCATAACCTGGAGATAGAGGAGAACCTGTATTTTGGTTACGACAACGGACTGACGGGAGTAGAAACGAACCTGAATGCTTTTGAGCTCTCACCGAAGAGTAAATATTTCGGATTGGTAGATGGTCTGTACGAGTTCAACGACATCAGCAAGATGCCGGCAAGGTCCTTCGATCTTCATCTTACCGATGTGCAGATATTTTATGGTGAATACGATCCGCGTATATACTCGGATACAACGGAAGGATTTTTCAAGATACCGGTAAATATGAAACTTCCTCCTGATAAGAACCATGTTACTTTCTATTTCAACAGGGTAGACAAGCGGTATCCGAAGTCGGTAAAGTTTAAATATTACCTGGAGAATTTTGATAAGAAGTGGTCGCAGCCTTCTTCGATGACAGAAGTTACCTACAGCAATTTGCCTCCGGGTAATTATGTGCTTCATGTAATGAGCACCGATAAGCAGGGAAGCTGGAGCTATAAAAAGATAGCATATCCGTTTTCTATCAAAGCGCCTTTTTATCAATCGGCCTCGTTCATGGTAGGCCTTGTGATTTTGCTAGCCGGCATCGTTACGCTTATACTATATCTGCGTGTTCGCCAGAAAGTGAACAAGATGCTGATGCTGGAGCGTATACGGGTAAAAGAGCAGGAGACGTTGCGAAAAGAAATTGCCCGCGACTTTCATGATGAAATGGGCAACCAGCTTACGCGCATCATCAACTATATAAGCCTGCTCAAGCTGAACGGTAACGGCAACGGCAGCAGCAACGGTAATGGAAGCACGGATCTATATACCAAGGTAGAAGATTCGGCAAAATATTTATATACCGGTACGCGCGATTTTATCTGGTCTATCGATCCGGTAAATGATGAGTTGTCGAAGTTATTTATACATATCCGTGACTTTGGAGAAAAATTATTTGAGGAAAAGAATATACAGTTTCGCGCTTTTAATGAAGTAAAAGAGAAGATCAAGCTTCCGTATGGGTTTAGCCGTGAGGCGAATCTTATTTTCAAGGAAGCGATGACGAATGCTTTTAAATATTCGGAAGCGCGCAACGTTACTTTGTTGTTGAGACGATCGGAGCTGGATGGTTTTGAAATGAGTTTTGAAGATGATGGTATAGGGTTTTTGACCGGTGAGATAGAAAAATCGAATGGTCTTCAAAATATTCGCGAAAGGGCCGATAGGATTCGTGGTGTTTTACGTATAACCAGTGTGAAGCATCATGGAACCAAAATCACCCTAAACTTCAAACTAACCAAAACGCTCAAGTATGGCCTTGCCCTTTAAGAAACGCGTCATGATCGTGGAAGACGATCAGGAGATACGCAACAGTTTTACGCTGATTGTGAACAGCTCGCAAAAATTTATGGTGGTAAATGCCTATGGCAGCTGCGAAGAAGCGATCGATAACCTGAATCGCGATAAACCGGAAATTGTGCTGATGGATGTAGAGCTGCCTGGTATGAATGGTATACAGGGAACGAAAATAATAAAAGACAAGAGCCCGCATACCGATATCGTTATGGTTACCGTTTATGAAGACAGTGAGCTGGTGTTTGAAGCATTAAAGGCAGGCGCATCCGGGTATATTACCAAGAGTGCCAACTATATGGAATTGCTGGCCGCACTCGAAGAAATTGTAAAAGGTGGCGCTCCGATGAGCAGTCGCATAGCACGTATGGTGATCGATAATTTTCATGTGAATCCCAACTCACCGCTAACGAAGCGCGAAACCGAGATACTCCAACTCATCTCGGAAGGAAAGACCTATACGCAGATCTCGGAAGAACTCTTTATCTCGAAAGAGACCGCCAAAACACACATCAAGAATATATACTCCAAGCTGCAGGTGAACAGTAAGTCTGAAGCTATAGCGAAGGCGAATCTGGAGAAACTCATATAGTCGTTAAGCGTTGTCAGTTAACCGTTAACCGTTAAAAGTTATCAGTTAATTGTTTTAAGAATAACGGAGTAAGCATAAAGCTGAAAGTGGAAAGCGTAAAGCAGCGTTGTCTGTATATACTTTCCACTTTCAGCTTTTTTTGCTTTATACTTTTTTGCCTTCACGAATAACTTGTAACGATTAACTATCAACGGAAATAAAAAAAATCAACCGTCTTGGGTGATAGAATTTACTATACAAGGTTTAAACTTTACGTCACGATCCTTCCTCATACAAGTAGAATTTTCTTCATAAGTTTAGGTTAATGAAAAAAAATTCAGAAGGATTCAGCCCCTCAGACGGAGGGGCTTTTTTTATTTATAGTGCATCCCTATACTACTTCCTTCAGGAGAATGTATAGCCGTGATCGTTCCGGATCATATACGTTTATACATGCATCTATACATTCCCTATATATACCTATATCCCCCATGTTCTTTTTATCAGTTGTGTAAATACCGGTAAGCAAAGCGTTATTCCACACGCGGTGTAATTTTATAACGAAAGGCTCGGTATATATACCTTTTGAATATACCGACCGGCTGGTCATTTATTTGGTTCGTGCTTTTGGGAGTTTTGATATAACATCCTGACGATCGCTTGTCAATTGTCGGGTGGAGTTTATTTCTAATTAACCCCCAACTTGTATGAGGAAGATTTTACTAGCATGCTTCTGTTGCCTCTTGCATCTTACGATAGCATGGGCACAGGATCGAACTGTTACCGGCAAGGTAACAGCCGCGGAAGACGGCACCCCCTTGCCCGGTGTAAATGTAGTGGTGAAAGGCACCACCACCGGAACGGTAACAGATGTGAACGGTAGTTACTCGCTGAGTGTACCCGCATCCGGAGGTATACTTATCTTTTCATTTATAGGCCTGGTAACACAGGAACTGGAAGTAGCACAACGCACTTCGGTGGATGTACAGATGCACCAGGACATGACGCAACTCGGTGAAGTGGTTGTTACTGCCGTAGGTATAGAGCGCGAGAAGAAAGCGCTGGGCTATTCGGTAGAAACCGTAAATGGTAATAAAGTACAGCAGGTATCAGAACCTGATCCGCTGCGCGCACTTACCGGTAAAGTGCCGGGAGTAAATATCATTTCCTCCAGCGGTGCGCCCGGAAGTTCTACCCGCATTACCATTCGTGGTAACTCATCCATGTTAAACAACAACCAGCCGTTGTTTGTAGTAGATGGTATACCCTATAACAACGACTATGTAACTACCGAAGGTACCAACCTTAACACCGGTGGTCTTACATCCGGTGGTGCATTCTCCAGTCGTATATCCGATCTTGATCCGAACGATATCAAGTCGATGTCTATACTGAAAGGAGCAACAGCCGCTGCGTTGTATGGTGCTCGTGCTGCCAACGGTGTGATTGTTATTACCACCAAGTCGGGCTCTGCTTCTGCTTCCAAGAAGGGTTTGGAGATTACCTATAGCGGAACATACGGCATTGAAAAAATTGCCAACCTGCCGAACTTTCAAAATACATACGGAACAGGTTCTAACTTTTCGTATGCACAGGCCAACGGCTCGTGGGGTGCGCCATTTATAGGTACACGGCCGTATGCTACACTGGATTCTATACCACACTGGTATGCCGGTCGTAACGGCATGAGTAATTTTGATGGAAAGAAAGTTCCCTATAGGGCATATCCCAACAACGTAAAAGATTTTTTTGAAACCGGTCGTATAGCAGAGAACTCCATCTCTATATCCGGAGGTAATGAAAAGTCGGCAGTATCGGTAACACTCTCTCAACTTGATCAACGCGGTTTCGTTCCAGAAACAAAATTCCTTCGTCACAATATCAGTCTCGGTGGAAAGACCACACTGGCGAATGGTGTGATCATCGGTGCTAATCTTGCCTATACACGATCTGTACAAAACGGTGTGTTGAGTGGTGCACCAAGTGCTACCTCGGGCGATCCTTCTGCTTTTGCACGCACACTATATTTCGGGCGTAACTGGGATGTGCAGGGACAACCCTATCAAAACCCGGTAGATAACGGAAGTGAGTTCATGGTAGGAAGAGACCAGGTAAACAATCCATACTGGTCGGTAAAGAATACAGGTATACGTGGTAAAGTAGATCGCTATGTAGCATCGGTCAATGCATCGTATGATATATTCGATTGGTGGAATGTATCGTATCGCATTGGTATGAATGCATTCTCACAACGACAGGTTGAGTTTCAACGACCCAATGGTGCAGGTAGTCCGCTGGGAACAATTACAGAACTCAATGTTACTACCGATGAGATCAACTCCGACCTCATCACCACAGTTACCAAAGATATAGGGGAGAACTTCAATGTGCGCGCTTTACTGGGTTGGAATGTGAACCAACGCACCAGTCAGTCACAATCCGTAAATGGTGTAGGCTATGTTGTGTTCAACATCGATGATATAGATAACACCAACGATGTAACGCCCAATGGCGGAAGCTATTCGCGCAGAAGACTCTATGGTTTTTATACCGATATAAGTGTAGGCTATAAGAACTGGGCATTCGTAACACTCACCGGTCGTAACGACTGGTCATCAACCTTGCCGGTGAAGAACAGAAGCTTCTTCTATCCTGCAGCGAATGCTTCTATTATACTCAACGAAGCATTGGGACTTGAGTCTGGTTTCTTCAACTCGATCAAACTACGGGGAGGCTGGGCTACGGTGGGTAATGATACTAATCCGTATCTGCTCAATACAGTATATATCGTAAACGATTATGATAATGTTACCGGCAATGCAGCCGGCAGGCCGTTTACTCCGGCCGGTGGAGCTACTATACCTACCGCAGGGCAAAGTGCTGTGCTGGCAGATCCGAACCTGAAACCTGAACGCACACGCGAAATAGAAACCGGTTTTGATGTTCGCTTCTTTAACGATCGTATAGGTATAAATTTCACGTACTATAACAAACGATCAAGCGATCAGATAGCACAGATATCTTTACCCGAAGAGACAGGCTTCCAGGCGCAGCTTACCAACTTTGGTACAGTAACCAACAAAGGTATAGAGCTGGGTGTGGAAGTGACACCGGTAAAACTAAGCAATGGCTTAACGTGGACAGTGCTTGGTTCCTTTACGCGTAACCGTAACGTTATTGAAGAACTTCGTGCGGGTGTAAGCGAAATACAGTTTGGTTCGGGCTTTACAGGTTCTGTTATATCAGTACATCGTCCGGGGCAACAGTATGGTCAGTTGCTGGGCACAGTAGATGTACGCGATGATGAAGGCAATCTGCTGATTGATCCATCCAACGGACAGTTTATACGCAAACTCGATCCTGAAATCATTGGCAATCCGAATCCTGATTTTATACTCGGTATAACCAATACCGTAAGCTTTAAAGGATTTACACTTTCTGCCTTGTGGGATCTGCGCCAGGGAGGCGATCTGTTTTCAACAACGGCCAATTCTATTTTAGGTCGCGGTGTGTTGGCTTACCAGGCCGATCGTGAAGGTAACGCGATACTGAAAGGTGTATATGGAAATCCGCAGACTTTCCAGCCTTACCTGGATGATGCCGGTAATAAAATCCCTAACCAGACCATGATCGAAGTAAACTCGCTATACTTCGGTGAGACCTTCGCAGTAAATGCGGCAGATGAATGGTCTGTATTTGATGCCACAACGTACAGGCTACGCGAAGCTTCACTCACCTATGCTTTTCCGAAATCGCTTTTGCAACGCACACCCTTTGGTGGTGTAAGTATAGGACTCACCGGAAGAAATCTCTGGAATTATTCTCCGCACATGCCGAAGGATCTTAACTACGATCCGGAAACCAACCAGTTTGGTGCGCGCAATGTGCAGGGTATAGAATATAGCACAACACCTTCTGCCAGACGATTTGCTGTGACCGTGCGGGCAACTTTTTAATCACTTAAAAATTAGAGTCACATGAAATTGAAAGTATATAAAATAGCAGCTGCCCTGGCATGCTTTACCATGTTGAGCTGCGAAAAACATTTCCTGGACATCAACGATGATCCGAGCAATCCGCTGGATGTATCACTGGAGTTGTTGTTGCCTTCTGTACAACTCGATATGGCCGGCTCTCTGGGTACCAGTACTGCGGGCTTATCGCAGATCACCAGCACCTATATGCACCAGATTGTGCAGCGCAGTAATCAGAATGACTATGGTGTACAGGGAACTGACGGTGGTGTACAATCTCCGTGGTTGATACTCTATACGCGTGCATTGGCGGATAACGAGAGTATCATTAAGAAAGCAACCGAACAGGAAGCATGGCCCTACCTCGGTATAGCACAGGCGATGAAAGCCTATAGCTATAGTTTGATGGTGGATGTATGGGGCGATGTGCCATACTCGGAAGCACACAAATCACCCGAGATATTGTTGCCGAAATATGATAAAGGTGAAGATATATACCCGCAGCTATTCCAGTTGCTGGATGATGCCAAAGCAAACCTGCAGAAAGAATCCATCTTCGAAGTGGGCAATGAAGATCTCTTCTATGGCGGTGATACAGACCTGTGGATCAAGTTTGTTAATTCTGTAAAACTGAAACTATATAACCAGGTGCGGCATGTACAGGATGTATCGGCAGAAGTAGATGCCCTGATAGCAGAAGATAATTTTATCAGCAGTGCAGCCGAAGATTTTGAGATGGAGTATGGAACAAGTGTAGGACCTGATAATCGTAATCCAGGTTATGTACAGGAGTGGGCACCCGGTACTGCGAACTACTATATCAGTCCGTACTTCTACGAGATCATGGCGAATCTTAACACATTCGATCATCCGGATTATGGTGGAAAGATTGGTGTGAGAGATCCTCGTATACCGTATTACTTCTATAATCAGATTGGTGAAGTAAGTGCAGCAAGCTCTCCGGAAAATCCATGCACGTATTGCTATGGGTATGTAGATCCGAACTCAGGCGATTTTGTGATCAAGGAACCTGCGCTGCAGGGAACAGGTATGGTTTCCATTTTTGCTTTCTCGCTGGATATAGATCCGAATGAAGGCTATGGACAGGGACGTTCGCAGACTGTGGTTGGCCTATATCCGGTAGGTGGTAAATATGATGATGGTGAAGGAGGCGCTTCCAACTTTGATGGCTATCCGCAAACACCACAACGTTTGCTGAATTACTATGCCGTGAAATTTATAGAGGCAGAATTATTCCTGACAGGTGCTGCAACGGGCGATGCACGGTTGGCATTGCGCGATGGTATACGCGCGGCCTTTGCCAAAGTGAATGAGATAGCTGATGGTGTTGGTGCTCCGGTAATTTCTACTACTGCGCGCGATGCGTATGTAAATGCCGTGCTCACTGCGTATGATGCTGCCGATGATGCCGGTAAACTGGAACACATCATGACGCAGAAATGGATTGCCAGTTTTGGCTGGGGTGTAGATATGTATACCGACTATAGAAGAACAGGCTATCCGCAGCTATACGATGGTAATACCGACAATCTCAGTTTTACTATTCGTACCAAAGATTATCCGTTTGCTTTTCCATGGCCTACCAACAACCTCGCAGTAAACAGCAATGCACCTGCGCAGAAAGTAGTGACGAGCAACGATGCCAAGCCATTCTGGATGGAGTGATGGAATAACTATAAAAGAAAATTACCATGAAGAAGATTATATATTCATCAGTATTGTTTGGCCTCGCGATCTTGTTTGCATGCGAAGAGCAGGGCAAGCTCGGCATCGATCAATCTCAAAAAGGATTTGAGTTCAGAATGATTCCGAATGCTACTTCGTTCAACCTGGCGGATAGTGACCCGAGTGTTACTTTCACGATGTACTCTGAGACCAACAACATCAAGAAAGTAAATGTAGTTGTCGAGCTATACCAGTTCCTCAATAATTCACGTACGTGGCGCTATAATCTGGCAGAGATCGATGGTTCTACGCTTACCAATGATGGTACCTCGAAGATCACCATTCCGCTTTCACAGTTTGCAAGCGCTGCCAATATAGATCCCTCAACACTGGGTGGTGGCGATGTATTTACTATATATAATGTAGTGGAGCTGGAAAACGGAAATATATACCCGGATACATTGGAGCTGGGAGGCGAATCTTATATCAATACCGAAAACTCATACTTCCCTTCCGGAGGAACCACCAGCTATACCGGGCAGTTGAATTTTCCGATGGTATGTTCTGTATCATCTCCGTTTACCGGTACCTATACCATTACGGACGACTGCGGACTGTTTGCCGGAGATGTGGTATTGGAAACTGTAGCGGCTAATCCGGTTCAACGTACATTTACTGGTACATGGACCCTCGATCCGGACAATGTGTTCTCGGGCATCGGTTTCAATTTCGACCTCACTTGCGGTAGGGTATTTGTTCAGACACAAAGTATAGGGCTTGGATGTGGTGGGGGAAGTAACGTGGATGTAGTTACATCAGATATAGATGACTTGGGTCCAGGATTATATGATGATCTGAACGATAGCCAGTTTACCGTAAATGTCAGGTATTCTAATCCGGATTGCTTTGGAGGCTTTGATTGTACACTCACATTCACCAAAAAATAACTAACACCTTTAAAATCAGTGAATAAGAGGCTGTCTTCGCGAGGAGGCAGCCTCCTTTACTTCCTTTTTAGCAATTTTATTCTGAAAAGTCTTATGTAGGTTTTTAGGTACTTTTTTTAGGAAAGTCATCCCTAACATTCCTTAGTTGCAAGATACTTTTACTGGAATATGCCTTTAAGGTCGATTACCTTAATCCTTTTGCTGCTTCCTGGAATTGGTTTGTGCCAATATCAGCGAGCGGATAGCCTGGAAAATATCATAAGAACTGCCCCTGATGATACGACCAAAGTTCTCTATCTCAATAAACTTGTTACTATTCTGCGCGAGCGGAATAATACAAAGGCACTACACTATGCACGTCAGGCACATGACCTTGCCGGTAAATTAAATTACGAAGCAGGGCTTGCTCCCGCTAAAGAAAATCTCGGCTGGATATACTATCGTTTCGGAAATCTTTCAGAAGCCTTTCAACTTTCTACGGATGCCCTTGCTATCAGCGAGCTGCAATTTGACAGCACTACCATGGCGCGAAGTCTCAACAGCATTGCTGCTATATATTTCGACCAGAAATTATACCAGCAGGCCATTGTGTATTTCAGACGCACCTATGCCCTGAATGAAAAGATTGGCGACCATGCCACAGCAGCCCGCACGTTGAGTAATATAGCCTATGTGTTATTGCGCACCAATCAATACGATTCGGCACGTATCTATGCGCAGCGCGCGTTTGATCTGAGTAACAAAACCGGTAATAATTATAGCAAGAGCGCGGTGCTGCGTGCACTGGGCGATATCGATATGTTCAAGAAGGACTATAAAGGTGCGCTCGAAAAATTTGAAAGAGCTTTGCTGCTGGCACGCATGGATGGTAAAACCTATCACCAGGCATCGATACTTCGCCGTATAGGGAATCTATACCTGCAGCAAAATCATACCGACCGTGCCTTACAGTTTTTCTTCGAGAATGTAGCGCTGGCTAAAAAGTATGGCTACCAGGATGAACTGGAGAATACCTATAAATTGATCGCGCAGGCTTTTATAGCCAAGAAAAATCACATCAAGGCACTGGAATATCAAACAGCCTATCAGCGTATACACGACTCGTTGTACGACAAGCGTAACAGCGAATACCTGGCGTTGCAACAGGCGCGCTTCGATTCTGAAATAAAAGAAACACAGATCGAGCTGCTTACAAAAGATGCCGAGCTGAAACAGGAAGAGATCAACAACCAACGCGTGTGGATATACTTTTCGTTTGGCTGCTTAAGTCTTGTATTGATGCTGGCCAGCGTGCTGTTTTATAATAACCGTCTCAGAAAACGATCGCATGATAATCTCGCTGAGAAGAATATAGAGATTGCACAGCAGGCGTTGCAGCTCAGCAACATGAACGATACGAAAGATAAACTCTTCTCGATCATCAGTCATGATTTGCGCGGGCCTCTCGCGAGCTTACGCGGGTTGATGAACCTGGTAGGAGAGACTGGTCTTACACAAGAAGAATTTCAGCAGGCGTCTAATACCTTGAAGTTAAGTCTAGATGCTGTGCAGGAAAATCTGGAGAATCTTTTATACTGGGCACAGTCTCAATTGAAAGGGTTGCAGGTAAATATGGAGCCTACTTCCGTAAAGCATGTAGCGGATGAAATGATAGCCCTGTATGCTGAAGCTGCCAAGAGTAAAGATGTATCTATACTCAACGAATTGGAAAACGATCAGCATGTGGTGGTAGACAAGAATCACCTGCGCATGATCTTCCGTAACCTGATCTCCAACGCCATCAAGTTCAATGCGAAACAGGGCATGATTGTGATCTCGCAGAAGCAATTTGGTAACTATATGGAAGTATCCGTATCAGACTCCGGTGTAGGTATGCGTGCATCCGATGTGGTAAAACTCTTTAATGCCGAAACACACTTTACAAAATTAGGAACCAACCAGGAGAAAGGCGTTGGTATAGGATTGCTGCTGATCAAAGAATTTATAGAGCACAATGAAGGAAGTATATCTGTAGAGAGTGCCGAAGGCAAGGGCACTACGTTTACCTTCCGCCTCAAGCTCGATATGTCGCGCATTAAAAAAGAAGAAGGAGCACTAAGCTCCTCCTTTTAATTTTTTCACTTCGGCTTCGTATGCCGCTAAATTCGCCTTTTGATTATCAGGTATATTCTTGATGGCGATCTCCCAGTTTTTGATAGCGTTCTTTTTATCGCCTAATGCAGTATATCCGCGGGCGAGACCTACATAGGTAGTAAACTTATCATCCGGGTGTAACTGACGGTTGAGTTTAAATACTTCCATCGCCTTCGCACTCTTGCCGGCAGCCAGCAATGATCTTCCATACTGGTGCACATCGGGTACATGTGCTGTTGGTAATTTTATAGCCTTGTCCATTACAGCATCCGCTTCTGCATCGCGCTTCATGGCATATAGCACAAGTGCTTTGGTTTGCAGCGAGGCAAAATCTTCGCGCCCTATAAATGTACCGCTGATAGCATTATCAGCCCATGTGAGTGCTTCTTCCAGGTTTATCTTGTTTTGCGCGCAGAACTGCGCAGCGTCCATCCACGGAGTATAGTCGAAGCCCATACGGTCGCCCATCAGCTCACCGCGAATCTTGGCTATATATAGTTCATTTACATTCGGCACTTCTATCTTAAAAGGTATACGCTTGTTCTCCCATTGCAGAAAAGCAACCGCTGCATTGGATTCGCGATCGCCAAAGCTATAGGTGAGGTACTCGGTATACTCGGCATCCTGCGGAGCGGTTTGTGCGCGCAGGGCATCATCTTTCGGATCGTAGTAATAACTTCCCCAGCGATCGGAAGTTTTTGAGAAGATCCATGTCCACGGACCATCTTTCTCTACATCGAGGAAGAGTCCATATTTACCGGCCTTCAGATCTTTACCCGCTATTTTTACATCGTGCGAGAAAGTGATGATCGTATTCTCGTTGGCACCGGCACGCCACGGTGCTGCTTTAGAGGTGCCGTAGCCCTGGTCTATAAATCCATAGTGTACCAGTTCGCCCCATATATGCCCTTTGCGATCTTCGCCACCTGGACCATGTACGTTGGGGCTGCTATACTCGATCGTGACGGATGCAGGACCGATCCATTGTGTTACAACGGACTTCTGGTTGTCGCCACTGGGTGGTAAAGAGATGCTTTGTGCTGCAGCATAAAAGCCTGCTGCAAGAGCCAGAACGGATGCTAAAATCTTTTTCATAGCGGTGGGTTTATGTTCGGTAATTAAACGATTATCGTTAACACTCGATCTCACCCAGCGCGAGGGATTTATAGCGTTCCTTTTTGCAAGGTTTTGTTCGGCACTAAAACCTGAAGAGCGGCAGGTAAAACCGTAATTGTAAATTCAGTGTCGTGTCCGCTCGGTTCACCATCCACGTGAAAGGCTATAGGTCTGGATGTTTTAACAGTAATAGATTTACCTTCCCACATCTCGCAGAAAGAAGAATTACCTAAACCACCGGTAAACATGTTGTATACAAAATCAATACGATAGGCCGGTACTTTTTTTACCAGCGTTACGTGCAGTAACTCATCGCGTACCGAAGCAGCCGGAGCTATACGCGCGTTGTTGCCATACTGCGAAGAATTGGCAATGGCCAGTATAAATGCACTGCGCGAAAAAGTCTTGCCATCGATCGACAACTCCATATCAAATTCGCGAAAGGCAAAAAATTCTTCTACGGTAAGCTTTACATAGCCTGTAAGACCGCGTTTGGTTTTGCCACCAAAGAGGTTGGCTATATGTCCATCGAAACCAATGCCGGAAACATTCAGCGATAGCTTGCCATTCACGGTAAACGTATCCATGTTGAGTATAGAGCTGTCAAACAACGATAGGGCTGCCTGTTCTACAGTGAGTGGTATACCGAGGTGTCGTGACAGTCCGTTGCCGGAACCTCTGGGTATAATTCCCATGGGTATAGCACCTTTCAATGCACCGCGTGCTACTTCGTTAATGGTTCCATCGCCACCCACGGCTACTACAAAATCAAAGCCTTGCCGCTTTGCAGCTTCCGCCAGCTCGATCGCATGACCGGGCGCCTGCGTAAACTCTACTGTACACTCAACATTGTTCTTGACGCATGCATCGATGATGCGCCCTTCAACAGCGGGTTGATACCCGGTACCTGCATATTTGTTGACAATGAATAATACCTTCTTACCTTCGTTGTTCACGGCTCAACATTACTAATTTTTATGGAAACGGATTTTCAATCGGCCAGAAAGTTATTGTTCAAGGCCTGGAATATAGAGACAAAGCTACTCATGCGGCTCAATAGTATTGATTGTGTGAAAGGGGAGCTGGTGAAAAAAAATCATATACTGCTTCAGTTTACCGGCCTCTATGATAAGACAGGGGAAGAACTATATGATAGAGACATGGTGCTTATAGGCACCGACCGGTATATTATAGCCTGGCAGGGGGACCCGGCTTCGTGGCATGTTGTAAAAGTATATGAGTCTTCTGCTTCTCAGCCACTATCAATGGCACTGGCAAAGAATGCCGTGCGACTTTGCAGTTACTTCGAGTCGGAGAAGAATTGATCTATTTCTTCTTTACCTTCTCTTCGATATACTTTACAGCCTGTCCGTATGTCTGCAATTTTTCAGCATCATCATCCGGAATACGGATGTCGAATGTCTGTTCAAATTCCATCACAATTTCTGCGTAGTCGAGCGAATCGATTCCGAGGTCTTTTACAAAATTGGCTTCAGGGGTAATTTCAGATGCTGCGATGCCGAGTTTTTCTGTCAGGATTTTGGTGACTTTCTGCGGAATGTCTTGCATAGCGTGATGTTATGTTGGGGCAAATGTATTAAAAGCATTCCAAATTTCTAATTTTCCAACTTTACCAATGCCACCGGCACGGTAAAGATCGGAACTTCAGCCACATAAAATTTACAGATTGAGTAGCCGGAGGAATCAGAAACGCATGAAAAATTCCGTGCCCTTGCCTACGGTAGACTTTACACTTAACGTGCCCTGATGCTGGCGCATGATCTGCCGCGACAAGCTGAGCCCTATACCCGAGCCGGTCTTCTTGGTAGTAAAGAACGGAATGAATATTTTTTCGAGCGCCTCCGGATCAATGCCCGTACCATTGTCGCGAATGGCAATAACCGGCCGCGATTTCTCATTGAGGTAAGCACGCAGCTCGATCGTTTTATCATCCTGGTCTTCAAATGCCTGGATCGCATTTTTGAAAAGGTTGATCACCACCTGCTCGATCATATTTTTGTCGGCCGAGATCGTCAGGTCTTCCGGGTATACCGATATAACCAGTTTGATATTTTTCTCGCTAACATCTTTTCGATGCAGCATCGTTAACTCATCCAGCAGCGTACGCACATCAATCTGTACCGGCCGTGGCTTGGGTATAGACGTAAGGCTACGAAACTCCTTCACAAAATGAATAAGACCTTCGCTGCGCTTGCTGATAGTTTGCAACGACAGGTGTATATCGCTGAGCTGATCTATACTCAACGGCACCCCGTTGTTCTCCTGTATATGCGGCTTTAATTCCTCTTCTACAATACCGGCCAGTGAAGATATAGGGGTAACAGAGTTCATGATCTCGTGTGTGAGCACACGCACCAGGTTCTGCCACGCTTCCATTTCTTTTTCTTCCAATTCACTTTGTATGTTCTGCACCGATATCAGTTTTACATTCTCACCGCGCAGCGTAAGCTCGATCGCATAGATGGAGAGTTGTACGATCTCTTCACCAATCTTGAGGCGCACCAGTTCGCGGCCTCCTGTCTTTAGTTTGGTGAATACATTTACCAGCGTGTCGCTTACCTCGGTGAGGTCATTTATATTTTCAATGCGATTAAGCTTGAGAAGTTTGCGGGCTGCACTGTTGAAGATCTCTACCGTGCCATCTTCTTTGAAAACGATGAGGCCGATACCCACGTGCATCACTATATTCTTGAAGAACAACGACTCGGAGTCTTTTTCGCTGCGAGAGCTGCGCAGCTTCAGCAAAGCTTCATTCAATTCCCGGTGAAGTTTACGCACAATCGGGTCGTCACTTTCTGTTTTGAAAGAATAGGAGAGATCATCAAATTTTACCGAGTCGAGAAATGAAGCGATGTTCTCGTGCGAGCGATCAAGGTATGCGATAAGCAGCTTGATCTGGTAAATACTCAGCCCCAGAAAAACAAGCGCGTATACCAAGCTCTTGTCCGAGAAGGCAAAGAAGCAAAACAAAAAAATAGACGCAGCCAGGAAGGCTACACGTGGTACTACTGGTGACCGCCAGTTAAATTCCATAAGCAATGGTAATAGTAAAAATCATTTATACGAAAGTAACAGCCCCCGGAGTTCTAACGCAAAGATTCATGCGCAAGTTGGTAAATTTAAAAGTAAGATTTACTATGTACGATATTGATACAAAAGTGTACGCACCGAACACCT
>NZ_DATCSD010000261.1:0-27337 GCF_036568665.1 Ohtaekwangia sp.
TCAAAAATTTCTGGACAAAGACAAACGAATCATTACCACAGGATAAACTCCGGGCGCAGGGACGTCTGAGCCCGGTGGAACATCAAACGTTTAGCCTTGATTTTTCGGGATTAAAACAAGCTATAGCATTGGCCCCCGTAAGAGGTTTACCTTCAGGACGCGCTGAGCTGGTAGTAAGTTTCCCCAATCCGAATGGAAATATAGAACGTTTCACCGTAACCGAGGCATCTGTATTACATCCTGATCTGGCAGCGCGCTATCCGGGTATAAAATCCTATGCGGGCCAGGGTATAGATGATCCTTCCGCTACGATACGCTTCAGCGTGTCCGATCAACAAGGGTTTCACGGCATGGTGTTATCCAGCGGCAAGAACAAAACATACTATATCGATCCGTATTCGCTCGATGGCAAAGTATATACTATATATCGCAGAGAAAGTATACAGGAACGCATTTCAGATTTTGCCTGCTATACAGCCGATGCTGAACGCAATGACGCTGGACGTATTGCCGAAACTGCCCGCACCAACGACAAGAAGCTTCGTAAGTATAGATTGGCATTATCGTGTACAGCCGAGTATGGAAATATATTTGCAGGCACAGGTACCGATGCGCAGAAGAAGGCCAATATACTCGCGCAGATGAACGTAACCATGACGCGCGTAAATGGTGTATATGAGCGCGATCTTTCCATTACGATGGAGATTGTAGCCAACAACGATCTGGTTATATACTATGGAACAACATCGGCCGATCCGTGGTCGAACGAGTGGAACACCAAAACACAACAAGTAATTGATGCTGCTATTGGCAATGCCAATTACGATATAGGACATAACTTCAATACAACAGGAGGTGGCAATGCAGGCTGTATAGGCTGTGTATGTACTACCGGCAGCAAAGGCAGCGGTTATACCGGACGTTCTGATCCTACGGGCGATGCATTTGATATAGACTATGTGGCGCACGAAATGGGTCACCAATTTGGCGGCTATCACACACAAAGTAATTCTTCGTGCCGCAGCGGAAGCGGAACTACTGAAGTAGAGCCCGGCAGCGGAAGCACCATTATGGGTTATGCCGGTGTTTGTGCTCCCAATGTTCAAAGCAATAGTGATGCATACTTTGCGTATGTAAATATCCGGGATATATCGGCTAACATTCAGAGCGGCACAAGCTCATCGTGTGCACAGGTGGTAAATATTACGAATAATCCACCCACTGCGAATGCGGGTGCAGACTATACTATACCCAAGTCGACAGCCTTTGTACTGAAAGGGCAAGGCTCTGATCCGGATGGCGATGCCGTAACGTATACCTGGGAAGAAAACGATCCGGGTAATCCTAATTCTAATTCGGCACCAACTTCTACCCGTACTGTAGGACCAATGTTTCGCTCGCGCGAAGGTACTACATCACCAAATCGTTACTTTCCTCAGATAAGCGATGTAGTAGCGAATAATCTTACTCCTACCTGGGAAGTTATACCATCTGTAGCACGCACACTTAACTTCTCGCTGACTGTGCGCGATAATAAAGCAGGTGGCGGACAAACATGGGATGACCTGATGGTAGTAACTGTAAATGGAACTGCAGGGCCGTTTACCATAAGTGCTCCTAACACGGCTGTTACATGGAGTGTTGGCACATCACAAACTGTAACGTGGAATGTTGCCAGCACAAACACGGCTCCGGTAAATTGTGCGAACGTAAATATACTCTTATCAACAGACGGAGGATTTACCTATCCCATCACACTATTGGCCAACACACCGAACGATGGTACACAAGCTATCACCGTGCCGAACAACGTTACCACTAATGCACGTGTAAAAGTAGAAGCAGCTGATAACATCTTCTACGATATATCAAATGTAAACTTTACTATATCTTCCGGTACTCCTACCTGTACAGCTACCGTACCTACCGGTCTTGCTGCTTCCGGTGTAACAGCTACAAGTGCTACACTTACCTGGAACGCCGTAACAAACGCAACCTACGATGTACAGTATCGCGTTACCGGTGCTTCTACCTGGACAACTGTATCGGTAAGTTCTGCTACGGCTACATTAACCGGACTTACTGCTGCTACTACCTATGAAGCACAGGTGAGAAGTAAATGTACGAGCACTACATCGGCTTATAGTTCTTCCGTAAATTTCACAACGTCTACAACATCGGTTACTTATTGTGCTTCGAAGGGCAATATTGTTACGGATGAATATATAGGACGCGTGCAACTGGGAACAATCAACAATCTTTCGGGAGCTAATGCAGGGTATGGTAATTTTACTTCTATATCTACCAACCTGGTGCTGGGATCTTCCAACACCCTCACTGTTACTCCTACGTGGACGAGCACGATCTATAGCGAAGGTTACGCTGCGTGGATCGACTATAACAAAGACGGAGATTTTACTGACAGTGGCGAACAGATCTGGTCGCGTGCGGCTTCCACCACTACTCCGGTAAGTGTAACGTTTACCGTACCTTCTACGGCAAGCCTCGGTGCTACGCGCATTCGTGTATCGATGAAGTATAACGGTATACCCACATCATGCGAAACATTTACGTATGGCGAAGTAGAAGATTATACGGTGAACATCACTACTACTGCTTCCAAAACAGGTCGTGGTGAGCAGGCATTACTGAGTCACTCGCACAGTATATATCCGAACCCGGTAAAGGATAATCTTTCTGTTATTGTTGAAGACGGACTTACCGTGCAATCGCTGCGCATCTCTACATTGAGTGGTTCCAGCATGCACTATACCGAAAAGTATCAGCAACAAGTGAATGTATCCGGGTTACCGGCTGGCATGTATATACTTTCTATACAGACCGATAAGGGTTATATCCGCGAGAAGTTTATTAAAGAATAAAGACAAACCTTATTAACTGATACGCCCTCCGGCTGTGGCAAAATTATCCACAATACCGGAGGGCTTATTATTTCTGGTATTTTCTTTGATATCTTTCCGGCATGATAGTATTCAGAAAAATCTTTATCCTGTGTCTCCTCTCCCTGTGCTGGATGGGAGTGCAATGTCAATCTCCTAAATCAGTAATACGTATCGACTATACTACGTTAACGCGTGGCTATCAAAAACAGATTGTACTCACGCACGACAGCGTAACCCTGCACGTAGAAGGTCGCGAAGAAAATAAAGATGTAAAGCGCGCACTGACAAAAGCGGAATGGACTTCACTGGTAAGCGCCCTGAAAAATGTGAAGCTTGCCGAAATACCCAACCTCCCTTCACCTTCAATGAAGCGTGCCTACGATGGCGCCCGGCACTCTACAATAACACTAACCACCAAAGATCAAAAAACATTAGCGCATGCTTTCGATAATGAAGATGCCCATGCAAAGCTACAGCCGCTCATGAAGGCTATACTTAAAATAGAAGAAGCGACCGCTCACTAGCAGTCGCTTCCTATATATACTGGTCTGTAAACTTTATTTCTTATCAGCGGCCAGTATGCGGTCGTGATATTTGGCAAATATACTCTTCGCTATATCTACCGTATTGCCGATTGGTTCCACAGCATAACTATTACCTGTTTTCGTTGCCCATTGCCATTCCCAGTCTTTCAGTTTTTCCTCGAGAGCCGGTAAACTTGATTTCTTGTGTTGCTTCAGATCTTTTTCGATCTCGGTAAAGAACTGCTCCCAGCGTGGCTTATAAAAATCTTTCAGCAAGCCAGCCCATTGGCGGTTGGAGTACTCGTGCAGTTCGCTGTTCTTATCTCCCCACAGCGTTACCAGGTCGCGCGCGTTAAACTCATATATATTCTTCTCTGCATCAGTCTCGCCCCAGCTTCGTGCATCAGCAATCCATTTACCCAAGAGAAACTCCTGGCGTGTAGCCACAACGGTATCCAGGTCATCTATCAGTTTCAAAAACTCTTCGCTATAGGTATGGAACGCTGCTATATCTTTTTTCTGATAAGCCTGTGCAATCTTCTGTTGCAAAGGCGAAGCATAGTTAGCCAGCACTTGCCTGGTAACATCTGTCAGGTCATAGTTGAATCCTTCATTGGTGCGGAAGCTATCGGCAACATTTACCAGTAACTCCCATGCTTTTACCAATTCTGTTGGATCATAATCCAGTTTAGTCAACACACGATGACCAGTGCGTTCGAATGTTGGTCGCGCAACAATGATCGACTCCGGTCCACCTTCACCTAACCCTCCATTATATACTGTCTTCTCCAGAATATTCCATGCCGCTACAACGGAGGGGTTATCCGCACCATAGCGTCTGCGGGCATAGCCTTTCAGCCAGTCGCTAACATCAATCGGTTCACTTCGCCATACATTCTCCAGCATCAGAGAAAACAATGCAGGATTCTGCACATTGCCTTCGGGAGTAAGACCTATACCGGTAAGTTTACCCGCCTGTGGATCATGTAATGCTGCTGCAGGATCAGCTGCTACATGGGCCATGCGACCAAACATACTTACGTTACCGCCAAAGTTCTGCAGCATATTCCATATCCATGGCTTGCCATAGTATGCCTGATTGGTTTTCCATACCGGATGACTTTCACTATATAGATCGAGCACAATCATACCATCATCGGGTATAGCAGCAAACAAAGCTTGCATTTGTGTAGGCTTCCAAAATTCATCGTTATAGTGAAACATCCAACCCTGCATAACCCACACCGCTTTCGGATCGGTGTTTGCCATAGAGCGATATACTTTTTCGCTGATGTTGCTCAGGTAAGTCGAGTCAGTGGTAGGCGGTACATTTTCATTGAATGTATCGGCCGAGTAAAAATGATCGGTGCCATATTCTTTTGTTTGTGCTTCGAGAAACATAGCACCAATCTTTTCAAATAAAGAATCTTCGGCATCGAGTATATATACATCGTTAAAGCCTGCATCCCAATTGGTTTTCTTCAACTTGGCATTCGGAAATTTCTGTGCAAATGTAGGAGGCACGTGCCCGGTAAAAGCAGGCAGCACGGTTGTCATACCCAATGATCTTTCACGCGCTACTATCTTCTTCTGCAATTCTTTATGCGTATCCATCCAATGCTGAGGCAGCGGTCCGCCCCAACCATCTATATTTCCCATCCACAACCACGAGAAGTAAGACGGGCCACTGAAGAATGCTTCAAGTTCTTTATCGGTAAAATTAAGTGTATGGTATACATCGCGCCATATAGCTTCTTCACCGGTAAGTGCGAGCGGCATATTTATACCGTTCAACGCCATCCAGTCAATTTCCTGTTGCCAGCGGTTCCAGTCCCACCAGGCCATGGTATAATTGAAGGTACAATAATTAAGATAGTAACGATATTTATAAGGCGTTACCTTGCGCACTTTGGTGGCTACAATCTGCAGAGGCTCTTGTAACTCAGCCTCCATATCATTCCACGATAGTTCCTGCTGACAATAATTTTTCAGATAGTAGTGAAGCGCAGAGGCAACAGCAACGCCATTGTTACCGCGCAGCACGATCTTTTCATTTTTACTTTCCAACTCAAACACATCAAAGCCATTTTCGGGGTTGATATATTCAATCACAAAAGCATCGGCTTTATCTTTTACTACACGCTTCAGCAAGGCGGTGGCGGCATCATCTTCGTGTGGCTTTTCTTTTTCTGAAGTACATCCGGCCCAAAAGATCAGGCAGGCACACAGGTACAACATCGGTTTCAGTTTATTCATGATCTCAAAGGTATAGGTTTAATATTCTCTATTACAGGCAAGCACAGGTATACCATTACAACGACTGCGTCATTTATTTATAACCTGCAAAGGATTGCTATTGAGAAAATTGTAACTGTAAACATATTGGTTCGTTTAAACACGGATCAAATATTTTTTATCTTAATTATTATTTATAAGCAACCGGTATAGCAGTGGCACATGGGTTTGTCATAGGTCAGCGATCATTTAAAAATTAAATACATTCTTTTTAAACCCCGATTGAACCACGCATTTGTGATTTGTGTTTTTTAACTTGTACTTGCATATATGAATCTCGCCCCCTACATCGAGCACACCAACCTGAGTCCTGCACTCACCATCGGTACTATTGATGCATTGGTAGACGAAGCTAAACAATTTGGTTTTCTGGGAATATGCGTTCCGCCCTTCTGGGTAAAGCGCGCTAAAAGAGAGATCGGTACGGCAAATATAGTATTGGTAACGGTGGCCGGATTTCCTTTAGGGTATAATATGACCGAGACGAAGCTGGATGAAATAAAACGCGCGATCGACAACGGTGCTGATGAGATTGATGTTGTGTGGAATATATCTTCTTTTAAAACACATCTTCCCTGGACAAAGATAGAAGTAGCGAAGTGCAGCAAGCTGGCGCACGACCATCAAAAATTACTCAAGGTAATTATAGAAACAGCGTATCTTTCTGATGAAGAGATTGAGCAGGCATGCAAGCTTTGTGCAGATGCCGGTGCCGATTTTGTAAAAACATCTACCGGTTTTGCACCAACGGGTGCACAGGTAAAACATATAGCGATCATGAAAAAAAGTTTACCTCCTGCTGTCGGTATAAAAGCTTCGGGTGGTATAAAAACTTTTCAGGACGCAGCCGGCATGATCGAAGCAGGTGCTACACGTATCGGCACATCGTCTGCCGTGAGTATAATCCAAACCAACCAACTATTGAAAGTATAATGAGTCAGTTTTTAGAAACTGTTTTCCCTGCGGAAAACGAAATTCCCGATGCCTACAAAATTTCATCAGCTATTGAGCAGCGTGAATACCTGGTAAATGGCGAGATGAAAATCTGGAAGGGCAGTCTTAACCCGGTGCTGAGCCCGGTGTTTATCAAAGAAGGTAATACCTATACACAGAAAGTGATTGGCAGCACGCCGTTGCTTACCTCAACGGAGGCGCTGGAGGCACTGGATGCTGCTGTGAAAGCGTATGACCTTGGCCGTGGTCTCTGGCCTACCATGAGTGTAACAGAGCGCATTGAACACGTAGAAAATTTTCTGGCAGCCATGCGCGCGCAACGTACCACGGTAGTAAAATTACTCATGTGGGAGATCGGCAAAACGCTGAAAGATTCCGAGAAAGAATTTGATCGCACGTGCGATTATATAGTAGATACGATCAAAGCCTATAAAGATATAGATCGTAACTCGGCCAAGCTCATCGAAGAGCAAGGCTTTATGGCGCAGATAAGACGTGTGCCGCTCGGTGTTTCTCTTTGCATGGGCCCTTATAATTACCCGCTCAACGAAACATTTACTACGCTTATACCTGCGTTGATTATGGGTAATACAGTTGTGTTCAAGCCTGCTAAATTTGGTGTGCTGCTTATCAAACCCTTAATCGAAGCATTCCGCGATCACTTCCCTCCGGGTGTTATCAACATTATATACGGACGCGGTCGCGAAACTGTAGGTGCGCTGATGGAAAGCGGCAAGATCGATGTGTTTGCTTTTATCGGAACCAACAAAGGTGCTAACGATCTGAAGAAGCTTCATCCAAAACCACATCGCCTCAAAGCTATACTAGGATTGGATGCAAAGAACCCGGCTATAGTATTGCCGGATGCGGATATAGATAATGCTGTAAGCGAATGTATCACCGGAAGTCTATCCTTCAACGGACAGCGTTGCACTGCGCTGAAGATCCTTTTTGTTCATCGCTCCGTGCTGGATTCATTCCTGCAAAAATTCAATGCAGCCATCAAGAAATTAAAACCAGGTATGCCGTGGGATAATACTACTTCACTCACGCCACTGCCAGAACCCGGTAAAGTTGAATACCTGCGCGAGCTGGTAGAAGATGCGAAGAAGCATGGCGCCAGCGTGGTAAATGAAAATGGTGGTGAATATCTGAACTCGTTCTTTTACCCTGCAGTAGTATATCCGGTAAATGAAAAAATGCGCCTCTATTCAGAAGAACAATTTGGTCCGGTTATACCAATCGTTCCGTTTGATGAAGATGATGAAGCGATCGACTATGTGCTGAATTCTAATTTTGGCCAGCAGGTAAGTATATTTGGTACCGACTCCAAACGTATAGCACGGTTGATCGATGCGTTCGTAAACCAGATGGGTCGCATCAACATTAATGCACAAAGTCAGCGCGGACCAGACACATTCCCCTTCAACGGAAGAAAAGATTCTGCAGAAGGAACTCTCTCTATAGCAGATGCACTTCGGGTATTTTCGATCCGCACATTGGTGGCAACGAAAGGCACGGATAGCAATAAACACATTATCAGTAACATTATCCGCAATCGCGAATCTGCTTTCTTAAGCACCGACTATATTTTCTAAATCTGCTTTTAGAAAAACAAGATTGAATGAGGTTGATACAGAGATGTGTCAACCTTATTTTTTTATCAAAGCTGTATATACTGCAAGCCAATGATCGTAACGAGCATGGAAAGAGCGATCAGCATGGTTATCATTTTACGCGACATACTTTTACTTCATTTAAAAAGGCCGCTGCTTGCAACAGCGGCCTCGCTTCTACCTTTAACCTAAATCAAATTCAAAAGACAAAAAAACCAACTTTATCATTTAAAGAGATCGTTGAATTTCTCCCCGATCTTTTTGAATTGCTCCCGTACATTTCTGGAGGTATCGCGTGCTCCCTTTTTGATATCAGACCATGTGTCTTCTGAAGAATTCTCTATACGGGTTAATGCCCGCTCAACTTCTTCGCGTTGTTTCTTTAACTCTTCATTGGCCTGTTGCAGGCGATCTTTTCCTTTTTCGGAAGCGCGGTTGATCTTTGTATTCAAAGTATCCAGCTCACGATCTATATCATTCCGAAGTTCCAGCAGTTCGTTACGAACATCATTTCGTTCTTCCTCAAACTTTTCCTTCGGTGTTTTACCGGCAGTTTCAGAAGGAGGTTCACTCTTGGGAGTATTGCAACCGGACAAGGTATAAACCATGCCAAGTGACAAGATTCCGAATATGAATGACACAAACTGTTTCATATATATACTATACTTTCTTTATAGCAACGAAATGAACGGAGCTGATTAAAGCTCTTCAATCATTTTTCTTACTTCTTCTTTTGTTTTGCCAAGCCGTTGTTGCAGGCGGCCATATAGTTCGTCTTCTTTACCGGAAGTAAAAGCGAGATCATCATCTGTAAGCTCACCATATTTTTGTTTGAGTTTACCTTTTACTTCATTCCATTTACCTTTTAGATCAAGCGTTGTCATAACTATTCTGTTTTGGTTTAACACTGCAGCGTAGTATAAAAACACCATGCCATACAGTTACACATTCCATACTATATAGTCCTCTCCGTGCATTGTGTATTCCATTCTACACCTTTTCAATATATAGTATCAAATTTTATAGCCGGATACATTATGCTGCTGGCATATATATTTCTCCTATATAGTTATAAACAGCTAAACAATACAACTATGTTACGATGGACATTGATCTTTCTGGTAGTGGCTATTATTGCTGCTATCTTCGGATTTGGAGGTATAGCTGCCAGTGCGGCTTACATAGCGAAGGTGATCTTCTTTATCGCCATTGTGATCTTCCTGGTTTCATTGATTGCCGGATCGTTCCGCAGAAATTAGAGAGATACTCCTTATTACTATATACTTTATCACGATACACTTAAATTAAAGATCCGCGGTGGTGATTTATCCGCGGATTTTTTTATACCGCATAATTCCACAGTTGCCACTGAATGTGCGTCCGGCAACACCGTTGTGTCACTCATAATCAGCACGATCTGAAATAAACTAATCGGTGGCATAATTATTTTCCTGAATCCTGTCAAACTAAATATCACTTATGAAAACGAATTTGAAACACATCTTGTTGGTTGCGGGGATAATGATTATAACATCTACCGTTACCACATTCGCCCAGCAAAGAAGGGCCGGTATTAAAGGTGGGCTAAACGTAAGTAACATGTACGTGGATGACGTAGATGATGAAAATGCACGTTATGGCTTTAACGCTGGTCTCTTCGGTGAGATCATTTCAACAGAAGCATTTGGCTTACAGGCCGAGTTGTTGTATTCAACGAAAGGATCAAAATTTACCACCAGCGGTATCATTGATCAGGAAACAAAATTCAACCTGAACTATCTTGATCTTCCGGTATTGGCCGTATTCAAATTAGGGAAAGCTGTCGACTTGCATCTTGGTGCGTACGGTTCTTATTTATTAGGAGCTAACATTACTACCAGTGGCGATCTTGGCAGTGGAACTGACAAGCTTGACAAAGATAATTTCAAGTCGTTCGATTATGGTCTTGTTGGTGGTATAGGCTTTAACTTCGGACCAACACAAGTGGGTGCCCGTTATAATTATGGTCTTGCCAAGATTGCTGACAGTAACACTGCCCGCGATATAATTGGCAACTCCAAGAACTCTTTCGCACAGCTATATATAGCGTTCAACCTCAATCATCAGCCAGAGTAATCGGCTGTACAACCGCAACATAAAGAAGCCCGGTATATGCCGGGCTTCTTCTTTATAGATAGTATATGATTCGAAAACCGAGAACTCTATTCTGCTTCACTATTATCTTCTTTACTGCCACGTTTACCATTTTTATCGCCCATCATTGTTCCCCAGGGCTTGAGGCCCTCTACATGATCGGAAATTACTTTTAGCACAGCTACACCGGGTATAGCGAGAAACATTCCCGGCACACCACATATTGCACCGCCAATCAGCACACCCAGTATCGTGGCCAATGCATTGATCTTTACTTTAGAACCTACAATGAAGGGCATAAGAAAATTGTTATCAATAAGCTGAACGACTGCAAGTATAATAGCAACCCAAATTACATTTACCGGATCAGACGATGTGATGAGAGTGATGAGCATACAAAACAGGTTGGCCACCAGCATGCCCACATAGGGGATAAGATTAAGCAACGCGGAGATCAATGCCAGAAATACTGCATACTTAATACCGAGTATAATAAAGCCTAATGTATTCAAGGCAAAAACAACGGTCATCTCAATAAGCAATCCTGTAATATAGTATTGGGCCACCGCCTGGCATTCGTGCAGTACAGCTACAATGTGTTTTTCATTAGTATCTTCCCGAAACAATTCAATCAGAAATTTGCGGATCAGATCTTTATAGTATAGCAACAGAAAGGTATAGATGGGTATAAAGATCACATACGACCCCATGGCGGTTAGCGAAACAAAAGTTTTCCCTACCAGTTGCGGCCCGGAGGTAGTGATCTCCTTGGCCGTATCCTGCAGATATTCATTCTGCTTGCGTATGCCTACATGAAAATTTCGCGATACCCATTGTTTGGCTGTCAGAATCAGTTCGGTGATTTTCTTTTTGATCATATCAAAATCGTCCAGGAAGTTCATTACCTGGCTTGTCAGAAAATATAGTATACCAAAAATCAAAACGATGGAAACAAAAAGAGAAACGGCAATACAAAGCCCGCGCGGCAGTTTTCTTCGTTCCAGAAAATTTACCACAGGCAACAACAGGGCGGCCAGCAGCATAGAGAAGAAAAGCGGCAACAATATATCCTGTCCGATATATAGCAATCCTCCCAATATAGAAATACTGATCAGATTTAAACTTAAGCGCTTATAGAAGGGATGTAAATCATTTTCAATAGTCATAGTCTTAAATTATGTATTACTCATTTCCCTCATAACTGTAAAAGCTATGCCCCGAAAAGTGTAGGTCATTCATCGAATATTTTTCAAATACATATTCGCTCCGGGTCATTCTGAGCAATCATTTCCACAGCGCTATTTCACTGCGCGAGGGTTTCACACGGCATAGTTCTTTTGATAATAGCTGTTGCAGACTATTAATGCTATGAAAAGTTTCAGACACATCGAATTTATCAATACGCTCATTCAGCTCAATTACGATCGTATTGCCTGCTATGAACAGGCTATACGCCTGCTCAATCAACTGGATGTAGCCCTGAATGCAACGCCTTTCTTTGCACAACTGATACATGAGTGCAAGCGCAACATTACTGAACTTACATTGGAAGTAAAAAAACTGGATGGCTTTATACCGCAGCAAACTTCTTTCTCGGGCAAGGCTTGTCTCATGTGGATGGAGATACGATCCATGTTATCCGGCAAGCCGGTACAGGCTATATTATCCTGCTGCGAAATGATCGACAGGATCGTTATGCGTGGTTACGATCATGCTATAGCATCTCCTATAAATATACCAGACGTATTTCGCCAGCGATTGCTGGATCATCGTATCGCATTGGGTTCGTCTGATACCTTGCTGCATACTTACAAAGCGTTGCAGGAAACATATATACTTACCCAAAATCATTCGTCATGAAAACAACATTGCTTTTTTACTCAATAGCACTTGTGCTGATGATGTCGGCCTGCCAGCAGCCTAAAGAAAGTAAACAGATTGCTGAGGAGAAGAACAAAGAGAAATTCGAAAACAAGGCAGATGAAAAGGATGCACAGTTTGTCGTGGAGACAACGAACATGCTGCATACGCTGATCGCTCTGGCAGACGTAGCACTCGAGAAAAATTCTCCCCGCGCTGCAGCAACAGCTCACACGGTGAAACCGGAATTTCAGAATCTGTTGGGCGAAGTGGAGTCGTACGCCACTGCGCATGTGATCAGTATACCCACCGAAGCGAGTGAACGATCTACCGAACAAGTTCGCAAACTGCTGGACGAAAAACCCAGCAATTTTGATACGCGATGGTGCAAGGAGATACGCGATAAGAACCATGATCTTATCCGTGAAATGGAAACGTATGGCACCAACACCAAAGATCTTAATATCAAGACCTGGCTCAACAGTGCGCTGCCTCAGGTGCGCACGGTGCAGGACAAACTTGTGGATTTTGAAAATAAACTTTCCAAAAAATAAAAGATATACTATATGGCACACGCTGCTCCAATACCTCAAATGAAAACCCTGAACGCCTGCCTGGATAAAATGGTAGAGCAAGGGTATGTAGAAAATTTTAAAGCCGGCAATGGCGGACTTCAGTCGTTCAACTCGGAAAAGACATATAGTCCCAAGGAGATCAACATCGTTAACTTCTATCGCTTTGAAGGCATCAGCAATCCTGACGATAACTCTATACTCTATGTTATCGAAACTGCCGATGGAAAGAAGGGAACACTTACTGATGCATACGGTGCGTATGCCGATCCGGCTGTGGCCAAGCTGATCGTTGAAGTGGAAGAGATACAAAAGCAAAAAGATTTCTCTGCGCCATCAAAAGAAAAGAAATAAGCCAGCATCAATCCTTTTACCCATTGAGATTGCTGATTAATATAGGGCACACACTCAAGAAGGCCGGCACCGAGTTTATCCAGGACAATGGCATGAAGCTCAGCGCATCGCTTTCATATTATACTATATTTTCGTTAGGGCCTATATTAATTGTTATCATCTCGCTGGCCGGAGTCTTCTGGGGAAAGGAAGCAGTGCAAGGCAAGATCTATGGACAGATAAACGGATTGGTTGGCAATGCTGCTGCACTGCAAATACAGGAGATCATTCAGAATATAGAGAAGTCGCAGCTCGGCACTTCGGGCGCTATTATTGGCCTCAGTGTATTACTGGTAGGTGCCACCGGTGTGTTTACCGAAATGCAGGATTCGATCAACTATATATGGTCGATACGTGCCAAACCCAAACGCGGCTTCGTGCGATTGATCACCAACCGACTGATTTCTTTTTCATTGCTGATCGGCCTGGGGTTTCTGCTGATGGTTTCACTCATTGTAAATGCTGTATTGGATTTGCTGCACGATAAACTTGAAAATTATTTTAATGATCTATCGGTATATCTTTTTCAGGGGTTGAATTACCTCACTATACTGGCGGTTATTACATGCCTGTTTGCCATTATCTTCAAGGTACTTCCGGATGCCAATATTCACTGGAAGGATTCCTTCATTGGTGCAGGTTTTACATCTATACTCTTTTTGATAGGGAAGTCGCTGATCAGTTTGTATGTGTCATACTCCAACATTGGCGTAACGTATGGAGCGGCTGCCTCTATAATCATTCTGCTGCTGTGGGTATACTATACATCCATCATTCTTTTCTTTGGTGCTGAGTTCACAAAAGTATACACGGTAAACTACGGCTCGGGTATAAAGCCCGACAAGACCGCGGTATTTATTGTGAAACGCGAAACGAAAGAGCTGCCTGAAGATCAGCGCATCTTCACACCGTTGTCGCACTCCTGAACTATATAGTATACATGGATCTTCGCTCGCATTATCCGTACTGGTTGCTCAAACATGGTATCGTTAAAACCTATCCATCGGTTACTGAATCGCTGCACGCCGATATAGCGATCATTGGCTCGGGCATAACAGGAGCATTGGTGGCGTATCAGCTTTGCAAGGAAGGGTTTTATGTAGTTATGGTTGATAAGCGACACGTTGGGCAGGGTAGCACAGCTGCATCCACTTGTTTACTGCAATATGAAATTGATACACCTCTACATAAACTCATCAGTAAGGTTGGCGAGCGAAATGCTGTGAGAAGCTATGAGCTTTGCCTGGAAGCGATTGAGCAGATCGGGAAGATAGCCCATAATTTTAAGCATGTAGAGTTTATACACCGGCCGAGTTTTCAGTTTGCTTCATTTAAACATCATGTAGCTGATCTTCAAAAAGAATATATACTCCGAAAGCAATATGGTATTTCGTCTGTTGAATGGCTTACAGGAGCTGATGTAAAAGATAAATTTGGCTTCGAAGCTCCGGCAGGCATTCTCTCAGCCGATGGCGCACAACTCGATGCCTACCGCATGGCGCATTCGCTTATTTATAGTGCAAGCCGTAATGGTCTTCGTGTTTACGATAGTACTCCGGTTACAGCTATACGGCATCATAAACGATCGATAGAATTAAAGCTTGAAGGGAAATATACCATTACTGCGCGTAAGCTTATCATCTGCTGCGGGTATGAATCGCAGGCATTTATACCGAAAAAAATCGAAACGCTCAATTCCACGTATGCCACCATCAGCGAACCTTACGAACAGACTAACTTCTGGTATAAAAACAGTTTGATCTGGGAAACAGCAAACCCCTATATATACTTGCGCACGACTTCGGACAATCGTATACTTATTGGCGGCATGGACGATACATTCTATAACCCCGACAAGCGCGATCGGAAATTGAAGCAGAAAGCGGTTCAGTTACGGCAGTCTTTTCAAAAACTTTTTCCTCATCTTGATTTTAAATCCGACTTTGAATGGGCCGGCACATTTTGTGGAACGAAAGACGGGCTTCCCTATATCGGCAGCATTCCACAGCGGCCGCATACCTATTTTGCCTTGGGATTTGGCGGCAATGGTATTACGTTCGGGCAGATAGCGGCATGCTGTATACGCGATATACTTGTGAACAAAAAGAATCCTGATACTGCCATTTTCTCCTTTACAAGGTGACTATCTGAAGAGAACCAAAAAATTAATTTCCGATTTCGTAACAGAACGCTTTTATTCACACGTTGAAAATGGTTGACATGAAAAAATTACTGATCTCATTCGCGGTGCTTTTGTGCATCGGCTGTTCCAAAAAAGAATCATCCTATACCGTGGCCACTGAATTTCTGCCGGGCAAACGATTGGCGGAATTGAAGAAATCCAAACTGGATGAAGTCTCTGACCTGGCAGCCAGTGTAAACAATCCCGGTATGCTGTGGGCACATAACGACAGCGGCAATGGAGCCGATGTTTATCTGGTAAATGAAGACCTTGATATAAAACTCACCTGCAAACTAAAAGATATAGACAATCGCGACTGGGAGGATATGACCGTTGGCCCGGGGCCTGATCCAAACAAAACCTATATATACATTGGTGATATTGGTGATAACAACGCGCGATATGAATACAAGTATATATACCGTTTTGAAGAACCCGTGCTGAAACCTGGTGAAGACAAACGGTTGATCACTTCATTCGATACTATCTGTTTTAAATTACCTGATCGTAAAAAAGATACCGAGGCTTTGTTCATCGATCCTGCAACCAAAGACCTGTACGTTGTATCCAAGCGCGAAGAGCCGGTGGTGCTTTATACATTGCGTTATCCATACGCAACAAACGATACAATTACGGCTACCAGTATTATGACACTTCCGTTAAAAGAAATAGTAGCCGGAGACATGTCGGCCGATGGAAAAAATATACTGCTGAAGAATTACTATCATATATACTGGTGGTCGGCATCGGGTTATAAACCTGTTAGCGCCTTGCTGCAGGAAAAACCGAAGGAGGTTCCTTACAAAGAAGAATACCAGGGCGAATCCATCGCATGGGCACGCGATGGTTCCGGATTTTATACCATTAGTGAAAAAGGTGGTGGAGAAAAATCGTATCTATACTTTTATCAGCGTAGCGCGAGCAAGTGATCTATATCTTCTTGTTCTTCCATTTGCCCGACCTTAGGTAGAAGTAAGCCATCGAGAACATGGAGATCCAGTATACCCACTCTGAGCCCCAGCCCCAGGTAATGGGCAGTTTCAGGTATTCCAGCACTACGTAGCAATATATACTATAAAGCACGATGGTTACTAACTCGATGGTGAGATTTACTACGGTATTGCCTGTGCCCGTTACGGCATTCAGCCATACCGTTGCAAACGACATTAACAGCAACGCGCAGGATACCACACGCACTACCGGTATAGCATCTTCAATAAAGCCACTGCCTTGCCCGTAGAACGACAGGAACCATTCCGGTATAATATTCAGCCACAGAAAAATAAAAGCAGATATACAGAAACTGATGCCGGATATTCGTTTGATCAGCGGCATAACTTCCTCTTGCCTGCCCTGCCCGATAATGTTGCTCACCATGGTATTGGTAGTAGAAGCAAATGCCCACGAGAATATACCGAACAAGCCAAATATATTGCGCATGGTATTGGAGATAGCCAATGCGCGTGCACCATGGTGCTCGATGAGTATATAAAAATATTCCCAGCTCGCTATACTAATGGCATACTGCAATACCAGTGGCGATGATTGCGCTACGATCAGTTTAAAAACTGTACGGTCCAGTTTCACTTCGTCAAAAAAGGCAAATGCCTTGTGCATGCCTTTCAGGTGTATCACGATATAGATCACCAGTAAACCAAAGCCTTCTGCGATAATAGAAGCATAAGCAGCACCATTAAAGCCAATGGCGGGGAAACCAAACTTACCATAGATAAAAGAATAGTCGAAGAAGATATTCGCTATTGCTTCGCTTAACGTACCCCACACCAGAAATTTAGTCTGATTAGTTCCTACCAGCAGCGCATTGCGCATTACATATAGATATAGCAGGGGCAAGCCCCAGATGCGGATCATAAGAAAGTCTATAGCCATCCCGGCTATAGCTGCATCATGAATTACTGCGCGTAATATAGAAGGCGCAAGAGTATAGGTAATTACTATACCAACAGCCGATACTGCCAATGCAATCCATACACCGTGAAAGAATAATCGCCCGATCTCCTGCGGTAAATTTTGTCCGGCCCTTCGCGCAATCAATGCCTGCAAACCATTATTCAGTCCGTTACCGATAACCGCGAAGATCAGATAGTATACACCGGTAATACCGGCACATGCCAGTTCCTTTTCACCAAGCCCGCTCAGAAAAATGTTATTGGTAATAAAGTTAATCTGCGGCACCACCATAGCCAGCGTAATGGGCAAGGCCATGCCGAGAATTTGTCTGTAACCGGTTTGTAGTTTTAATTCCATGAAAAAATTGAGCGCAAAAATATCAAAATGTTTTGCTTGCAGCACGATGTCACTCTTTCGCTTTGCGCTTCTTTCGTGGCTTCGGAACCTTGCCTATACGAAGATCTCCCGCCAGTATATAGTCACACGCTTTAATAACCGACTCCTCAAAGTCATCACTATCGTAAGGTAAGTTTTGCCACGATGTGATACGTCCTCCCAGCAATTTGACAGAACGCATGGAAGGAAATTCAGGTTTCAAACTCGCGTGATGTTCCTGCGTGGTGGCAATCCACACGCCATTGTCGTCCGTAAAATCTTTTCTATTGCGTACGATTAACACAATCTTATTCCGGACGTATATCGCGTAGCAACCGAACATTGGCTTTACTACAGGTTCTGCAGCAAACAACTGTTCTAATACAAATTCAAAAGGTATAGTCTTTCCGCTTTTCATTTTAAAACAATCCTCTCGAATGTAATGTTTTATACCTGAACTGGCCAGGGTAAAGCGGTTAATTACTTGAAAGCCTTTACCTTTGTGCACAAAAAGAAACCCAATGAATTTGAAATTTACCTGCTTACTTGCTCTCTCTGTATGGAGTTTGGCTGCCACAGCACAGACTCCCGAAAAACCATCAGACGATCTTTACTCTTTATCGCTGGAAGAATTGATGAATGTGCCGATCAACTCGGCTTCCAAGAAAGATGAAACACTTTTCGATGCACCGTTATCCAGCTATACTATAACACGCGCAGAGATCGATAAAGCCGGTTCTACCAGCATTATGGAAGCACTACGACTGGCACCCGGTGTAATTGTGCGCGAAGAAACGAACGGAGTATATGATATACACCTCCGCGGTTTTGATAATGCTCTGCGGTATACGCAACAGCCTTTTACAAAATCTGACTTTACTACATTGGTGATGATCGATAACCGACCTGTGTTTAACAACAACCTGGGCGGAACTTTCTGGGAAAGTTTACCGATCGATATACACGATGTAGAACGCATCGAGATTGTGCGCGGTCCTTCGGCTCCGCTGTTCGGTCCGAATGCAGTAACTGGTGTGATCAACATTATTACCAGGCGTGCAACCGGGCAAGGTATATATACCGATGCCAAAGTGCAGTATACATCCAACACCGTTATTGCGAATGGCGCCTTCGGAAAAAATATACAGGACAAGCTGAGCTTTATTCTTTCAGGTAATTACCAGGATCGCGATCGTTTTGATGATACATACTATTCCATTCCTGCCGATAAGTTTGTAGATCCGGTAACACTCTTCACCGGCAATTCTCAAAATCCGCAAGGCTCTGCGTCCAATCGTTTCCCGAATCCGGGGCGCGCACTGAACAAATGGGGAGCCAATGGTTTTGTAAACTATAAACCGATTGATAAGGTGTCGCTCGACCTGAGCATCGGCTTGCAGAAAGACGAAGTACAAAAAGCATTTTTAGGTGTGCAGGGTTCATCATCGCAGCTTACATATTTTTCTACCAACCGTTCTGATTCACGCTACGCTAACCTTGCTGCACAGGTATATGGTATCCATATCCGCTCATCCTTTGTAGACGGGCACGACAATATCAATGTAGGCAGCAACCCGAGTCAATATAACTATACTACATTTGATGCCACGGCCGAGTATGGGATTAATATAGGAGAGAAGAATACCATAACACCGGGTATAAGCTACCAGGTTGTTGATTTTACTGATAAAGATTATACACACCCGGAGCAGAGTATATATGGATTTCTGAACGCTGATCGTTCGATCAATACCGTTGCAGGCTTTGTGCGAACTGACATTAACCCGTCTGAACATTGGCGGATTATGGCAGCCATCCGCGCTGATAAATTCTCCACGCCTGACAAGACCCGTATTGCGTACGAACTCGCTACAACCTATAAGATTAACCAGAACAATCTGATACGCGCTGCAATAACACGCTCTAACAGCGGATCATTTATAGGCAACACATACCTGAATGTAACGTCTGGCACGGGTATACCTACAGCCCCCACGGTAAAGCAAACCGGTAACACCAATCTCTCTCTGCTCACGGTAGAAATGTATGAAGTAGGGTACCGGGCTCAGTTAAGCAAGAGCTTCCAGCTTGATATAGATATATTTCACCAGCAGATGAATGATATTGCTGCGCTCCTGCTAACAGAAGTACAGGCAACCAATTTACCTTCGCCTCCCTATCCGGCTATCATTCCTAAAACATACCAGTTCCAGAACGTGCCTACCAAGCTCATACAAAATGGCATTACGCTTTCGCTCAACTATGTGCCCAGCGAAAAGATACAGTTCAAGCCTTTTGTAACGGTACAACATACGGAAACAAAAGATCTTCCTTCAGATTATGTAGCATCATCGTTCAATCCGACCTATAGCGATTCGAAGCATACCAACACACCAACCTGGTATGGCGGATTTTACTTCAACTATAAAGCAACATCCAGGTTTAACATTAACCTGAGCAGCTATACCTATGCCCGTCATACACAATACGACTATGCTGACAAGATCAGTCCACGCACGCAAGGCGATATCTCCGGTAAATTCTTACTGAATGCCAAGCTGAATTATACACCGGTAAAATCGGTAAATCTTTTCCTCAACGGCAGAAATATACTCAACAGCGATTCACGCGAGTTCTATGGCACGGACAAGATCGGTGGAGTATATATGATCGGTGCAGCGATAACAATGAATTAGAAGATATATACCTAAACAAAAAAGAGGCAGTTCCGAAAAGAACTGCCTCTTTTGTTTTGGGCTGGTAGCTATACTGTAAGAGTGGGGTATCTCCCTCTGCATTTCTATAACTCCAGTATTTTTCCGTGGGCCAGTAGCCTGTAGCTTAGCGGCCATCCCTATATTTTATGTTTGATCTGTGACACCAGATGCTGAAACGCCTGGTCTTCACGAATTTTCGGGTTCCAGGCAAAGCCCATCTCGATCAGGTCGAGTGTTTCCGTTATCGTGGCACACTCTTGCTCTTTGCCTTTTTCGCGGGCGAGTATAAATGCTGTATCTGATATAGCGAGAGAGTTCTCTACATCGTGACTGATAATGACCAGTGTATTTAACTCGTGTAGTGTAGAAACACGCAGTAAAAGATCCATAACACGATCGATCATCAGTGCATCCAACCCGGAGAAGGGTTCGTCCAATAGTATAAACCGGTTTCCGGTAAGCACTTGTTGTATAATACTAACGCGCTGACGCTGTCCTCCTGAAAGCTGCATCGGATATTTTTTCAGATGCTCAGACAGGTCGAATTTTTCAGCATACTCTTGTATAAGTTTATCTTTTTCCTCGGAGGTTTGGGTGTTGCTCGAGTGTTTCATCGCCAAGCGAAGATTCTCTTGTACCGTGCGATGATTAAAGAGTATATAGTTCTGTGCCACAATGCCTACTTCACCCGCTACTACCGGGTGTTGATCAAGACCTATATTTACTATGCCGGTAGTTGGCTGTATCAGCCCGGCCAGTATTTTGAACAATTGTGTTTTACCTATACCGCTTCGTCCTATCAGGGATATTACCTGCCCCTGATTTACATCCGGGCGAACGATGTTGTGTATCTTGAAATTGATATCGCGAAGAATCTGCTTGTCGTATGTAAGACTTACACCCTGCACATCGATCAGCAATTCATTTTTACTGTATTTCATCATTTGCGTACATGGATTTTGGTATAGGGGAAAAGCCAGTAGCGCATGTTCTTCAGCAAGTAATCGAAGAATATACCCAGCGCAAAAATGATCACGAGTATAGCGAACACGGTACTCAGATCTATATACTTGTTGGATTTGATCAGCATCGTGCCAAGTCCGCCTTCCGACATACTTAAGCCTTCTACCATCGTAATCATCATCCAGGCAATCGCGAAGTTCTGGCGCATTACTTCAAACACCTGGTCGAGCCGGCCAATGATCACCACTTCCAGTAATGTTTGCCAGTTGTTCATGCGCAATGTTTTGCAAAGCTCATACTCCTGTATGTTGATTGATTCAATGATCGACAGCAAGGAGGTAACAAAGAAGGGCACTATACCAAAGATGAGCAGACTCAGCTTTAGTTGATGACCATCTTGTGTGATCAGTGTGAACAGGAAGATAAGACCTGTTAATGTGAGGTAGCGACATTTCACTATAAATCTTGCCAGCGGAGTAAACACCGGTATGAGTGACAGGTAACTTACTACCAGCGCTATTACGATCGACAATCCCATGCCGGTTAATGTCAATCCAAGACTGCTGAAGAAGTTATCAATAAAGAACTCGGTTGTTACGATCGTTACTACCGCCTTTATAATTTTAAGCGGTGTAGGGATCAGGCCATTGGCACCAAAGATTTCCCATAATAAAAGGGCAACAACCGTCTGGATAATGATGAGTATTACCAGGGTGCGCCCTTTTATATGAGTCAATGGACTAAAGATCTGTTTAAGGATATCCATTGACAATTATATTATTCTCCCAATACGATTTGTACGCGTCTGTTTTGTGCGCGGCCAGCAGCCGTACCGTTGTTACCGATCGGTTTTGCAGGACCAAAGCCTTTTGATTCTACACGTTCTGCTACGAGACCTTTGCTCACCAGGTAACTTTTTACGGAGTTAGCACGATCTTCTGACAGCTTCTGGTTTACATCTGCGCTACCGGTGTTGTCGGTGTGACCATATACACCCACTTTCAAACCTTCGGCAACGACAGAGCTTTGCAGAATTTCATCCAGCAGTTTATAGGAGTCTGGTTTGATAATCGCACTTCCGGTCTCGAACTGTATCTGATACGACTTCGAAGAAACTTCGCTCGTAATCTGATTCGAATAAGAAACCTGTAACGCTTTACCTTCCATCAACTCAGGGTGATTCACGATCACAGACTGCAAGAATGACTTGTCAATCACTTGTGAGTACTGCGGATAAGTAGCCATATACTCCGGATACATCTTTGAAAGTATATCTCCGAAAGTATTATATACTATCTTGTAGCGATCGAGACCATCTTTACCTAAACCGAATGTGTTGGCAGCATCCTGCAGGTTAAACGCCATTGATCCACCCAATGAAACATTCAAGCCTTGCGCATCTTTTTCAGTAACACCATTATAGTACTTCAACCAATAGTCGGCATCCTGTTCGTTATATACATTCTTGGAAATCTTTGCTGCAAAAGCTTTTGCTTCGTTGAATGATCTCACCTGGTCGCCCGCCTGGCCCAGTGCCATGATCAGGTTCTCGATGTCGGTACGGTGATCGTATGCAAACTTCTTGATGGTGATGGTAATGTTCGGCATCTGCGAAGCATACTGTTTGGTGTTAGCGATTGTGATCAAACCACCTTTTTGTTTGGCTATGTTCACGTCACCAGGTGTCCACGTAGCAACAGCGTCTACCCCTACCGTTATATCTTCACTGGTCTTCTTACCATCTTTTATAACCTTGCGGCTTTCCTTATAGCCGGTGATATATTTATTTCCCGCTTCCAGGAAGTCGTTGGCAGCAACAATGTTGATCGCATCTTTATCATACGTAGTTTCATCCGGGTTTACGCGCAGGTTGTTATCGCCCGCCCACTTCAACAGGATGTTCATATCACCATCGCGCAACACACAGGCTACTGTTTTACCAATGGCAGACTGCGGATTGGTCTTCCACTCAGAAGGTCCCATCAACTGATCTTCACCATACGATTTACCCATAGCATAGAAAGCGATCGGCTGATATTCCGGGCCGAGTGGTTCGAGTTCTTTTACCAGGCCGGCAAAGAATGCAGGCATACCATCGCCCATGAAGGAGGCAAACACAGCAGGTGTTTCAGGATTGTTCTTATAGTCTTGTGCAAACTTTACTATATCTGCGATAGACTTGAAGCAGTCGTCCTGGCGAACAACGTTTACCTGTAGTTTAGCCTTATCAAGCAATGAACCTTTCGTAGTAAGCGCACCACCGTTGGCATACATGAGCGGGAATTGTGAGTTCCATGCCATTATTTTCCATACGATGCGAGTACCTCCATTTACAGATTCTTCTTCTGAAGGCAGCGGCAACATCATAGCATTGCCACCGGCAAGAGAAGCTTCGGGTGCATCGGGTAACGATACACGCCCGATCTCTGTTGATGCTTTTGCTTCCTGCGGTCGTTTATCCCACCAGAAAATTTTTCCGGCGAAGATTGCACCAAGTACAATCAGGATCATCAGAACCTTTCCGGACGTTTTTACTTTAATTGCCATATATATTTAACAGGTTTAATAGATTAAGTTTCTAAAAAATTACTTCAGCAAATCACCAAAATCTCCGGTGATCGATGTCGATACTTTTGTTTGCGTAGAGACGGTAAGTTTAAATTCATTTTCCGGATTGAAAGATTCCAGCATTTTCAAACCTTCTTTCTCGTACGTAGCATTGTCCAGGTCTATCGAGCGCATAAAATCTGACGAGTAACTGATCGCCTTCTTCATGTTGCCCAGCTTGGTTGCTATATCTTCTTTCAAAAATTCCATTGACTGTTCTACCAGTAACTTTTTCTCCGGATCGCCCTTGAATATTTTCAGAGCAGATGTAAGCGCCTTGTTACCGGAAGTCACAGATTTATACAGGTCGCGCTTCAGTTCAAGTTCGTTCTTGGCATCTTCAATGAGGTATGCACTGTTCTTGTGAATGCGCGTCAGGTAATCACCAATTCTTGATAAGTTATCGCGTATAGGTGTTAACTGCTTGATATACTCATTCAGTCGACCGATCTGTCGCGTAGCATTGCCCAGTTCCGGCATCATGTTACGTTCTTTGGCAGTTTGCGCTTTCGTCATCAACTTGTTGATCTCTGCTTCTTTCTCTCTTATTTTGAGATCGATCTTTTCTTTCTGACCATCTACTTCTGCTGATTGCTTGTATAATTTTTCGCGTTCTTCCTGCATATCGTTGATATAGTCTTCAGCGATAATGAACGGGTCGAGCTCGATCACTATACCCACCAGTTTCTTCATGAGTATTTCATAGAAGTAGAAAAGACTCAGGCGGAATTTCCGGTGTGTAACCACATAGAGAAATATACCAAGGCATGCGAGTGCTATACCAAAGTTTACTGTGTTCCAGACAATCTTGGTAAGGATCGGAAATACATAGTATCCTATAACTCCGATTATGCCAAGCGCTGCCAGTGTACCAAATTTACCACCGGGCCTGTTCCAGTACGATTTCAGTTGCTGCCCATCAGTCGGGAAGATCTGTGTTTCCATAGGTTAAAGAGTTGTCTGTATTTTGGTTATATCTTCAGTAATTTTCTGCATCATAGCTTCGCATGCCACATAGTAGCCTTGCTTGTTTGAAGCCAGTTTATTTTCATCTTCCGTAATCGTAGCTTTCAATTTGCCCATAGCAACCTGCGAGTCGGAAATTTCTTTTGTCAGCTTTTGTATCATCTCGGAGTGTTTTGCTATACTCTCTTCGAGTTGTTGAAGCTGCTTGCGTTTGCTACCGATCTCCGATTCACTTTTTTCGTTCGCTACTTTTTCGAACTGTGTTTTATCCTGGTTGATCAGTTCTTTATACTTATTGGCTGATTCAATGAGCTTATCTTTTGTAAGCCCCTGTATAGCAAGCGAAGCGAATGTAGCCGACATGCGTGCCTTCTCATCTTTGATGTGCGCCTCCAGCGTTTCTTCCATCTTCCAGAATTCATAGTAATCCGGTCCGGGCAAATTCGCCTGGTCGAACATACGCTCAAAGTGTTTCTCGAACTTATCAATGTCTTCCGCATTCAGCGTCCTGGCAGGAGCCGAAAGTGGCGGAGGATTTGTACCAGAAGTTGAAGATGATTTTGCAGGGGCAGACTTCCCCGAGTCCTCTTCAAATTCTACAAAGAGGCTCATTGCTTTTTTGAAAATACCAGCCATAGGTTTATTTAATCGGTTTTAGAATTAGGTTTTGTTGAGTAACAATATATTCCGGGTCAGCTTTCAAATATAGTTAGAAAGCGACAAAAAGGCGGCAACCTCTTAAGGGTTAAGCTTATGATTGTGATACTTAAGATGAATAAACCAGCCTTTCAGAACTTAGAGAGTTGCAGGGGGTTCGCTGATCATGTGCAGATTTGCTTGAAATTGAGAGAATAAACGAGCGCGTTTAAGAATGGATGCAGGGTTACATACAAATATTTATTTTGTGCAGTGATTGGAGATTGTGCAAAAACTTATATACAAACTCTTATACCGCACACCAACCCGGGTAAATATAGGCTACCCCAATTTTCCTTTCCTATATTTTATAAATTCCTATAGCGGAGCAGAGTTGTTTTCTATAGCAGCTGTAATATCTGCAAATACCGGCTGCAGTTTTGCAAATATCTTTGCGATGGATTCCGTAAGTGCCTCTATCGTAACGGGCTTTACTATAAAATCGGTGGCGCCATGACGAAGCGCTTCCGTTACATAGTTGGCGTTTACTGTAGTCGAGTACATTACTATAGGTATATCTTTCAGACGATTGATTTTGCGGATCTCTTCCAGACATTCCTGGCCGTTCATGCGCGGCATGTTGAGATCAATAAAGATACAGTGGGGTAAAAAAGCCACATCTTCCCGAAACCTGGTGAGCGCCTGCTCACCATCATTTGCCGTAACTAACTTTACTTCTGCATCTACGCCCTGTAATGCCAGGCTAAATATTTCACGATCATCTGCATCATCTTCTACCAGCAAACAACAAATTGAAATTCCCATACCATTCATGCCTTTAAATAAAACCTGTTTACAACACGACAGGATGGTCAACGGTCTGTACGTATGTTAAAACAACAAATTGAAAACAGTAATTCTACTGAAATTTAATATACCAAATTACTTCTTCCCGGCATTATTAATCAGTTTTATTTCTCTGTTATTTATTTAACCGGCAGCAGAGAACGTTTAGTGTTTCGTTCTCAAATATATACACCAACAGAAGGTATAAAAAATGGCAGCTTATCCACTCCCTTATTATAGGAGGGGGAAGTTTGTGGTTATAAAGATTCTGAATAATATAGATATGCCAGTCAAAGAGCAAGGCAAACTTCTCCCATCCGGTGCGCAGAACAGGAAACATTTTTCTGAAGGTATACTATACCCGATGGTGAGTGTATAGCGATGTTACACCCCAATAATTAAACTGGTTATGGCACCCGATTACTTGCCTCCCAGCACTCTGAATGGAAACATAAAAATCGTACCGATCAGCTTGAACACGATCTCCAGGCTGAAACCGAGAATACGAAAAGGCAATAACAACAGCCACACAATGGGCAGCACAAATATCATAATCAGTGCAAGCGGCCAGCACAACACAAACAAGATACACCACAGGAGGATTGCCATTATTGTTCTCATACAAATCTGTTTTGCGAATATTTACAAACGACTTACCAATTTTATAATGGCTGATTTTAAGGTTGTTACGGGATCATCAGGACAATATGTATTCACATACGTACAATACAGTGATCAGAAGTGTACATTTTTAAAGACCCGCATTTAAACCTTTCAATCCTGATTTTGTCAAAGACACAAAGCCATGAAAATGAGAAGATCGGGAGTATATATTTTAGTAGTGCTGACAATTTTATTCTGGACGGGTACCGCTACTGTAGCAG
>NZ_DATCSD010000262.1:0-21610 GCF_036568665.1 Ohtaekwangia sp.
AAGATGGTCCAGAATTCCTGCTTTATGCGTGATGCTTCCCCGCGTGTATACATGCGCTAAAGATAGCAACGGATCGTTATCTAAATCTTCATCCGGGAAATTTTGAATCGTTCTGTATTTAAACCGATTTTTATCTTTGTATCACGATCAACCTGAGTGCTATGTACGACCTGTTCTTTCGTAAATTCAATGAGAAAGTTTCGCTTACGGCCGAAGAGCAGGAGCAGATAAAGCCCTACCTCACGTTGAAGAAACTTCGAAAGAAACAATACCTCTTACAGGAGGGAGATATTTGCAAAGCCATTGCCTTTGTAGAGAAAGGATCTCTGCGCGAATATTCGGTAGACAACGGAACGGAACACATCATTCAATTTGCACTGGAGGGCTGGACTATATCTGACTTGTTCAGCTTTTTAACAGGCGAACCTGCTACCTATAACATCGATGCGCTGGAAGATTCTGAACTGGTACTCGTAACCAAGAGTGCACACGAAGAACTTTTGAAAGTGCTGCCCAAGTACGAGACCTATATACGGCTGCAAATAACCAATGCCTATATAGCGCTTCAAAGACGCCTTACTACCATTATCAGTTTACCCATCGAAGAACGTTATACCATTTTTACAGAGATGTATCCCGACATCGTTCAGCGCGTTCCCCAACACATGATCGCCTCCTATATGGGGCTTACCCCTGAAACACTGAGTCGCATGAGAAAGAAAATGATTACCCGCAAGTAGGTATACACCTCCTGGTAGTTTCATTGACAAAAGTCAATGGTTTTTCTTATCTGAACGCAATGAACCGGGGCATGCGGCCATAGTAGCTTTGTATCATACAAACGACCAAAATTGTATGAAGACCAAGCAGACTATAGCGATAATCGGTGCCACGGGCAACATGGGTTCGGCTATTGCAAAAAATCTTTCGCAGGGTAATTACCGGTTGCTGCTGTGCGCCAGGAACCACGATAAACTTTATACTCTGGCACAGGAGATTATGGAGGGTAATCTTACTACCGATGTGGATGTGCTGGATTGTACCATGAATGCCAGTTGGGAAGCCGACCTCATTATTATGGCTGTTCCTTACCACGAAGAAAAAGAAATCGCTGAAAAGATCAGGCAGGTTGCCACGCAGAAAATTGTTGTGAGTATTTCTAATCCGCTAAATGAAACATACAACGGTCTGACTACTGCGCCAGATACGAGCGCTGCCGAAGAATTGCAGAAGCTGTTACCCAATTCAAAAATCGTTAAGGCATTCAGTACCATTTTTGCGGCCGATTTTGCAAGTCCGGTAATTGGCGGAAAGCAAGCGGATGCTTTTGTTGCAGGCAACGATCCGGAAGCCCTGCAAACTGTTTCTGAATTGGTGCAGGCCACAGGCTTCAATCCCATTATAGCCGGTAATCTATCCGTTAGCAGAACACTGGAGAATATGACCGTGCTGTTGATACAGCTAACCATGAAGTATAACTACAACTGGCTGGCCGGCTGGAAAGTACTGCATCACTAGGATCTATCTATACTATACATAATTATCAACCCTAACAATATATACTATATGAAAACAAAACAGTTTAAAATCATCGCTACCCTGTTTATGGCGATATTTGTATCCGTAATTTTTCAAAGCTGTGAGCGCAAAGAATCGTCTGCCATATCAAAAGAGCATGTTGATAGTCTGAAAACTATAGCGCTTCAATTGGTGGCTTCCAACGACAGTATCTCAAAGCACCTGAAAATTTTTGATGAACTGGACTTTGATGTGTTCAGCAACCAGAAATGGGAAAGGCTCAAAGAAAGCCATGCGCAGAATATAAAAGTTTATTGGCCTGACGGGCACGTTACCGAAGGAATTGATGTTCATATCGATGACCTGAAAAAACTTTTTGTTCACGCTCCTGATACCCGGATAAAAGAACATCCGATCAGATTTGGATCTGGTAATTATACATTGGTAACAGGCGTGTTTGAAGGTACTTTTACCAAACCACTTCCTATCGGTAATGGTAAATTTATACAGCCAACCGGTAAAGCATTTAAAATGCCCATGGCAACGGTAGGTATATGGGAGAATGGTGTGATGAAAGAAGAACATCTCTTCTGGGATAATCAAACCTACGCAACGCAGTTAGGTTTGAAGTAAACGCAGAGGGGGAGGAAGGGCAAAGTATATCTTCCTCCTGTTTACTTTACCAAGTCATCTAAAAGTATAGAAAGATGAAACGAAAGCAATTCATAAAATCGGCCGTAACAGGCGCAATAGGTATGACAACATTATCAGCATTTAGAGAATTTACCGATAATTTGCCGGAGCAGGAACAAGTAATGCCTGTTCTGTTTGTAGGGCATGGTTCACCTATGAATGGCATTGAAGATACAGAGTTCAGTCGCAGGTGGACACAGATGGCGAAGGAGATCCCAACACCGAAGGCTGTGCTGGTTGTATCGGCACACTGGTTTACGCGCGGAACAAAAATTACCGCGATGGATTTTCCTGAAACGATACATGACTTTGGCGGTTTTCCGAAAGAACTTTTTGCCGTGCAATATCCTGCGCCCGGTAATCCGGCCCTGGCAAAAGAAACTGCTGCGTTAGTACACTCTGCTAACGTTGAACTGGATCACGACTGGGGACTTGACCACGGCACATGGACGATTGTACGGCACATGTACCCAAAAGCAGATATACCGGTGCTGCAATTGAGTATAGATTATACCAAGGCACCACAATATCATTATGATCTTGCCCGGGAACTATATGCACTGCGTAAGAAAGGTGTATTGATTATGGGCAGTGGCAACATGGTGCATAACCTCGGATTGGTAGCGTGGGATAAATTGAATGATCCTAACTATGGCTACGACTGGGCAGTAAAAATCAATGATAAGTTTAAAACACTTATCCAGGAGGGCGATCATCGCGCGCTGATGAATTATACTGCGCTGGGAAGAGAAGCATCACTTGCTATACCTACTCCGGAACACTACCTTCCACTGATATATACTCTCGGATTAAAAGGCGGTAAAGACGGTATATCTTTCTTCAATGATAAAGCGGTGGGAGGGTCACTTACCATGACATCCGTAAAATTTGGTTAAGAATATGGTGTGGTTATTTCTTCTCGCAATAAATATATACGACACTACTATGGCATCTATCGTGAAAGAAAATAATGCAACGACCGGGAATTTAGCATTGCAGTATCTTGTGCGCGAGGCCAAACATAAATCTACACGGGCTATTATACTGTTGCACGGTGTGGGCAGTAACGAAAGTGATCTGTTCAACCTGGCCGATCAGTTGCCGGATGATTTTTATATTATAGCAGCCCGCGGTCAATATACATTGGGATCAGGCCGATACGCCTGGTATAATGTTGATTTTTCCACGGGTAAACCCGTAATCAATACTGCGCAGGAACTTTCCAGCAGAGAACTGATCCTGAAATTTATAGCACAGGTAAAACAAAAATATAGTCTGGATGAAATTTACCTCGGTGGTTTTAGTCAGGGGGCTATTATGAGCTATAGTGTAGGGCTAACGCATCCGCAGGAAGTGAAAGGGATCATAGCACTTAGCGGCAGAGTGCTGGAGCAGATACAAACATCCGTAAAAAAGAATCCTGATCTGCATAAAGTGAATGTATTTCTGGCGCATGGTGTGCAGGATGGTACGTTGCCGGTGCATTATGCGCGGCAGGCCAAAACATTTTTGGAAGGCCTGGATGTTCCGGTAAGCTATCATGAATATAGCATCGGTCATCAAATCAACCTCGAAGTGTTAACGGATTTGAAAGCCTGGCTCAACGAACGGAAAAAATAATAAAGCATACAAAATAGAAGTATCTTAAATTAAAAAAGGGTTTCGTATATGCGAAACCCTTTTTAGTTATATCGAAATATATTTATACTATATTATTCTGTTCGAAGTGCTTTGGTTGGGTTGGAGGTGGCAGCGCGGAATGACAGGAAGCTGATGGTGATCCAGGCAAACACAAACACTGCTATACCTGCCAGCAGAAAACGAAGCGGGTTGATAACCGCCTGCAGGGTAAAATTCTGCTCCCACTGCTGTATCAGGTACCATGTTAACGGAGTGGCTACTATCAGTGCTACGGCAATCAGCCAGATAAACTCACGTGCGATCAATATTACTACATTGCCTACCGATGCACCCAGTACTTTGCGTATGCCGATCTCTTTGGTTCTGCGTTCTACAGCGAAGGATGTAAGACCAAGCAATCCGAGACATCCTATAAATATAGCGAGCCCTGTAAATACACCGGCTACTTTTCCCAGTTGCTGATCAGCTTTATACTGACGATCAAAGTCTACATCGAGAAACGAATAATCAAACGGCAGGTGAGGAGCGAGCTCATTCCATTTTTCCTGCACCCGTTTTACAGTGGCCGGAATGTCTTTTTCTTCCAGGCGTATGGAGATGCGATTGCGTCCGGTCAATGCCATCAACAGTGGTTCTACCTGCATATGAAGCGAGCGATAATTAAAATCTTTTATTACACCAATGATCTTTCCGCCATCGCGGCCACGCACCTTTTTGCCAATAGCCTGCTCGGGAGTCCAGCCAAAATCTTTTACAGCTGTTTCATTGATCAGGTAGGCCGTAGTATCGTCCGCCTTTACTTCGCGAAGAAAGTTACGGCCTGCAAGTAATTTTATATCATAAGTCGCCAGGAAGTCGTGATCAACAAAATTATAGTTGATGTTGGTAGGTGACATCTTTCCATCGGTCATTTCTATTTCAGTATATAGATTGTTGGTGGATTGCCCGGGTACAGTTGCCGATCCGGTTGCAGAAATAACTCCCGCTACACTTTTCAATTCATTCTTAATAGCATCCATGTGATTGACAATTACACTGTCGCCATTGGTTGGTACTACCAGTGTAGCGTTTTTGTTAAAGCCCAGATCCTGGTTTCGTACCAATGTAAGTTGATCGTAAACAAGCAACGTACCGGCTACCAGCATAATGGAGATAACAAACTGCACGGCCACTAACACTTTTCTGAAGTTATGGTGACTATATATACCTTTTGTTGAAGGACGGAATATCTGCAGCGGTTGAAACCCGGAGATGATCAGCGCAGGATAAGCCCCGGCCAGTATACCGATAAAGAGTATAAAGATCAGCGAAGCACCCGCCACGAGCCACACATTGGGAAGTATAGTAAAGCTGAGCGGAGATTCCACCAGCGTGCGGAATGCGGGCAACGTCAGCCACGCTATAACCGCTGCGAGCACAGAAGAAATGAACGTGATGATGATCGACTCTCCGAGAAACTGCGCTACCAGCATTCTGCGCAGTGCTCCCAGCGATTTACGAAGTCCTACTTCCTTCAATCGTCTTGAAGCGCGTGCGGTTGCCAGGTTTATATAGTTGAAGCAGGCGATGAGCAATATAAACACCGCTATGATGGAAAGTATATATACATTGTTCATACTTCCGCGCGTTCCGTTTTCCCACGAGCGCTGAGGTGCCATATATATACTGGCAAGCGGTTGCAGCGGCAGGTCTTCATAGTACATGCCACCTTTCTCTATATTTCGCTTGATGAAGTCGGGCATCTTGGCCCGAACCTTGTCGATCGATTGAGCATCGCGAAGTAATATATAGGTGTGGAAGCCATTCCAGAACCAGGATCTGTCTTCTGCATCTTTATTGTTACGACTCCAGGTAGAAAAAGAAATAAGATTAGAGAAACGGAAGTGCGAATTTTCAGGAACGTCTTCCATAACGCCCGTCACTTTAAAATTATCGTAATCCATCTTCAGCATCTGGCCAATCGGATCTTCATCGGCAAAATATTTCTTGGCCATCGACTCGGTCAGTACAATAGAGAATGGTTCGCGCAAGGCTGTCTTCTTATCGCCTTTTATCAATTTAAAACTGAAGATGTCAAATATAGTGCTGTCGGCTATATACGAGTCCGGCTCATAATACGATATACCGTTTCGCTGCGCGAGTAAATTCCACTTTTGCAGGCGTACATAGCTTTCTACCTCCGGAAAATCTTTCAGCAGGCGGGGCCCCATAGGAGGTGAGCTTGTTGACTGGAACAACATTTCATTTTCTGTTCGCAGGTTCTCTACAATGCGAACAATGCGATCGGCATTTTTATGATAGCGGTCGAAGTTAAGTTCGTTGTATACATAAAAGCTGATCAGGCTAAATGTGGCGAGCCCTACAGCCAGCCCGACTATATTAATCGCGGAGAATCCCTTGCTTCGCATGAGCGAGCGCATGGAAGTAATAAAATAATTTTTGAACATAGGTGATGGGTGAGTGAATGTTGATTGACGACCAAACTTCTTTATAATCCCCGGTCGAAACAGCCGGAGTACATTTACGGAAAATTGCAGCCGGGCCTTTTTTATACTTCCTGCCGCTGCTTCGCGCTGAAACATTTCGGTGAGGTCGCCCTCTATATCTTCGGCCATAGAAGGATCGCAGAACCATCGGAAGAACCGGAGGAAAAGTTCAGGAGGTTGTATGTTAGGTGACTGATTCATCATTTCGGGAATGCAACACGTGGTATAGCTTTAAACAATTGAAGGCGTTGTTCCTGTGTTTCGCGCAGCACGCGCGATCCCAGTGTGGTAAGACTGAAGTATCGTTTTCGTTTTCCGCCCCGCACGTTAGAGGCTTCTCCAAATTCCGATGTGAGGTATCCTTTACTTTCAAGTCTCCTCAAAACAGTCTGCAAAGCACCAATGCTGACTTTCCGGTTAAGTCGTTGCTCCATCTCGTCAATGATAGCAACCCCATAGGCCTCCTTATATAGAATACCTACAGTAAGCATTACAATTTCTTCAAATTCTCCAAGCTGATGTCGGCTCACGTCATGTATATTTTACTTAAATGTAGTTAATATACTCACGAAAGACAGAAAGGTTACAGAGAATTTTTATGATAATGGTTATTCTAGCCGGGGCAGACTATCCCAGGTAGTGTTTTAATACAGCATTCTTTGCATTGGAGCGGAGCCTGTCCAAACCTTTTTCCCTGATCTGCCTTACACGTTCGCGCGTGATATTGAATTTTTCTGCGATCTCTTCCAGCGACATGGAAGGCTGGCTGTTCAATCCGTAATAGAGTGAAATTATATCGGCTTCTCTTCGTGACAGTGTAGAAAGTGTACGTTGTATGTCCTGATGTAAAGAGTTGTTTATTACACCGGAGTCGGGTGTTTCTTCTGACGCATCTTCCAATACATCAAGAAGGCCGTTTTCTTCACCTTGTACAAAAGGCGCGTTGATAGAAACATGCCGTATACCCATTTGTACAGTTTCCTGTATTTCCTCTGAAGGCATATCCATTACTTCGGCCAACTCCTGGGGTGATGGTTCGCGTTGAAATTTTTGTTCGAGCGAAGCAAACGTACGATTGAGCTTGCTTAATATACCTATACGGTTTAGCGGTATACGAACCACTCTGGATTGCTCGGCAAGTGCCTGCATGATTGATTGACGGATCCACCATACGGCATACGAAATAAACTTGAAACCACGCGTTTCATCAAAACGCATCGCGGCCTTTACAAGTCCTGCGTTTCCTTCATTGATCATATCACCTAACGACAAACCATTGTTCTGGTATTGCTTGGCTACCGACACAACGAATCGAAGATTGGCTTTCACCAGTTTTTCCAGCGCAGCCTGATCGCCTGCTTTAATGCGTTGTGCGAGATTTACCTCTTCTTCAGCTGTAATAAGATCTATCCTGCCAATCTCATGCAAATATTTATCTAATGATTGTGTTTCACGGTTGGTGATCTGTTTGGCGATCTTTAGTTGTCTCATTATACGCTGTTAAATTTATATATATGGTTTTCAGAAGATGCGCTCATGACTCTCTTTCTGAAACTGTTTGAAAATGGCAATAGCGAGTTGAATGTTTTGCCTGGTGTGAAGCGGAAGAGGCTTTATATCAATAGTATAAAGTGAAGCGATCATATTCATGATAAAGCCGGATTCTTTAAATGAATTTTGTTCCTTTCGCAGAAAAGTCATGGACCTGCCAATTACTTTGATCAATTCAATCTCGCTTTCGGCTTCCCTGATATCGGCAATTACTTCGCTGCAAAAAGCTTCCATGAAAAAAGTTCTTACTATTCTCTGGTAAAGTTAGACTCACATAAATTGATAGATGATGAAAATGATCAACTTAGCCATTGATAAAAGTCAATCTGATTATTGATTGATTAACTAAAATTTGCAGGTAAGACTATAATCATAATTGCGTTGAAGAATTTTTTATCAGAGAATTTTCGCCTGAAGACGGATCAGTTGTTTGAAGGCTTAACGCCCGAAGAACAGGAATCGCTCATGGGTTCCGGAGTTACCCACGTGTATAAGAAAGGTGAGGTTATTTTTCGTGAAGGCGGTATTCCCAGCGGTATATTCTATGTAAAGTCAGGCAGGGTTAAGAAATATAAAACCACAGCCAAGGGAGGTGAGCAGGTATTTTACCTGTGTTGCGAAGGCGAGCTGCTGGGGTATCATGCCCTGTTAGGCGAAGAGTTGTATCCTGATTCGGCTGCTACTATTGAAGAAGCACAGATCACATTTATACCGAAAGATAATTTTCTGAGAGTGCTGCGCAATTCAACCTCTTTATCCAATGCATTGTTAAAAGCGTTGGGGCACGAGTTCAGTTTGTTTATCAACAGCATTACAAACCTGGCGACCAAATCCGTGCGGGAACGGCTCGCATTTAACCTATTGATACTCGATGAAAAATTCAAATCCTCCCATCAGTCGGCCGCTGGCAGTCAGATCATTCTTTCACGAACAGACCTGGCCAATATGGTGGGAACTGCCAAGGAAACTTTAGTAAGACTGCTACAGGAATTTAAACAGGCCGGACTCATTGAGAAAACTGATAAGACGATCTGCATCATTAACCGAAAGGGTATAATAAAAGAAGCAAACCTGATGGGCCTGAACCCGAGGACGAAAAAAGGCTGAACCCTATCTATAGCATTTGGAGCATACTAAAAATGAAGTATATAATGATCATGCCTATAAGCACACCATACATGATAAAATCCACGCGTATATACTCACGATATTGATTGAACAGGAGCTTTATTTTTTTGAACATGACCTGGTAATTTTAAAAGACTTTCTCCCAAAAGGTTAATCTACCGTAATGCAGGGAGTCGATAAGTTGAAAGCTTTGAGGGATAATGGTGGGCGATGCATAGTAACCCGCCAGCCGTGCACCGATTGGAAGACGGTGTAATTGTTCGGTCATATATAGGGTATACTGATCGTAGAGTTGTATATCGAGCTTCACGGTATCGTCAATCCGCCCATACGGTTGAATATTTTCATAGAATGAATTGTAGAAGTAGAAGGAGTGGTAATCTCTGAAATCAATACAGGTTATATTGGCATGGATAAATTTTACGTTGTTCAGATTGTGCCGAACGGAAAGCTTTGTGGACAGATCAACGAGGTGTTGTCGTTGCTCGATTCCTGTAAAATATCCTTTTGTGTGGGCAGCACCAATCATACAAAATTTGCCGACACCTGAGCCTATATCCAGCACACGCCTGCCGGGGTGATTTGCAAGAAATTCAGATGCTGCTTTAGCTACCTGTACGGGTGTCCAATGTTTCTGTGCGAGAAGTTCGATATCAGCGGGATAGATCGAGTTGAACTCATTATCTGAAATATCAATACTGAGACGAAGAAGTTGGAATACCATAAAGTTTGCTGGCGAATGTACCGAAGTTGTAAAACTACGGTTGATGTTGCACTAAGCACTTGATGCATCTCAATCTGTCAATTGATATAAATCAATCTTGTTTGTTAGGAATCAAACGATCTTTGAAACAATGCAGCGCTATGCTTCCGATAAAAGAGTATACGCAGGCAGATGTGTATTGAGTTGAAATAAATTATTGTACTTAATTTTCGTCATTAAAAATGATATAATGGATATTAAACAGCAATTACTGGAACGCAGCGGATCTGCATGTGAATTATGTAGCAGCACACAAAACCTGGAAGTTTATGAGGTTCCGGGAATTTCAACAGTCGTTGACAGGAATATTTTGCTTTGCAGCACCTGCATGGAGCAGATCAATGATCCCGGTAAAATGGATGCAAATCATTGGCGTTGTCTGAATAGCAGTATGTGGAGTACAGAGCCTGCGGTGCAGGTAATGGCCTGGCGTATACTGTATACATTGCGTAATGAAGGATGGCCTCAGGATCTGCTCGATATGTTATACCTGGATGACGAAACGTTGGCCTGGGCAAAAGCAACCATAGAAGAAAACGTAACACCTGATGAGAAGATTATACATAAAGACAGCAACGGCACCGTGCTGCAGGCAGGCGATACGGTGGTGCTTATAAAAGACCTGGATGTAAAAGGTGGAGGTTTTACTGCCAAGCGGGGAACAGCAGTAAAAGGTATAGCGCTGGTAGAAGACAACGCAGGGCAAATTGAAGGAAAGGTTAACGGACAACAAATTGTGATATTGACTCAATTTGTAAAGAAGTCAACATCGTAAATGTTATATATATAGGAGCAATGGTATTATCATTACTCCTATATATAATGTGCGTGTTCTTTTTGAAGAAATGAATCTATAGTAAACTGATCTCTCCTGCTTTCTTGATCCGCTTGCCGATAAGGTGCCCCAGGCCATCGTAGGCAGCATATTTGTAGAGGTCGTGCAGGGTAGGGAAATTAAAGACGGTGGCTATTACTTCATCCAGTGTTTTTTTCTCTTTTACCAGCGCGAGCCCGAAGTGGATTATCTCGGTTGCCAGGTTGCCAATGATGTGAACGCCTAAGATCGTGTGCGATTTTTTTTCGAAGATCAGTTTCAGAAATCCATTGTCCTGGTCGCCCATGATTTTTCCCCGTATAGTATCGCGATAGTAGCAGATGCCCGTGGAGTATTCCAGGTTTTCTTTTTTAGCCTGCTCTTCTGTTATACCCACCATAGAAACTTCCGGAACAGTATATATGCCATACGGAAATATATGCGTGAGTGTCTGCAGGTCGCCTGTTTTGAAAATGTGCGCTACTGCAATGCGACCTTGATCCATGCTGGTGCTGGCTAAGGCAGGAAAACCAACTACATCGCCTACGGCATAGATGTGTTCGATGTTAGTTTGAAATTTATGATTGACTTTTACGGTTTCGCGTTCGCCCAGAATTATACCCGCTTTTTCGCAATGTAAATCTTTGGTATTGCCGCTTCTGCCTGCGGCAAACAGAAACATATCTACCGAAAGCGTTTCTCCATTCTGCAAGGTTAATGTCAGGTCTTTGTTGGCATCTTCCGGCACGATATAATTCGTGATGATATTATTGAACAATACAGTAATGCCATTCTTTTCCATCTGCTGTACCAGGGCAGTGGAAATTTCTTCATCCAGAAATCCCAATATCTTGTTTGTGTTATTTACGATATAGGTCTTTATGCCCATAGCCGCAAATATAGTGGCGTACTCACAGCCGATTACGCCAGCTCCCAGCACACAAAGTGATTTTGGAAAACGGTTTATAGACAGTATGGAATCTGAATCGTGAAGCCGTATACCATCAAACGGAATGGTAGAAGGATGTACCGGGTAAGAGCCGGTAGCGATAATGATATACTGACCGTATAGTATATATTCATCCGCACCGTTGGCAACGCGTATCTCATGGTCGCTGATAAATTGCGCCAGACCTTTAAATATAGTTACGTTGTGTTGCTTCAGGTTCGACTCAACGCTTCTGCCCGCGTGATTGGTAACAAGATTTTTCCGATACATAAAATCCTGTATGCCGGCAAAGCGATTCAGCTCTTTATCAATGCTGAAGATTCCCTTGCTATATATACCTGAAAGATATAGTGTGGTTTCTTTTAGTGTTTTGGACGGAAGCGTTCCGGTCTGAATACCCGCTCCTCCAAACCACTCATCTTTTTCAATGATGGCAACCCGGTAATTAAAATATGCTGCTTTAACGGCTGCCTTCTCTCCCGCAGGGCCAGACCCAATGACGATAAGATCAAATTCTTTCTTTATTTCCATTGCATAACCTCAATGTCACTCTAATCTTGCAAAACTCCGGAATCCATTAGTTTTTTTTGACACCGATGCGCGAGCAACCCCGGCATTATATCAGTTGGATTTTTTACCGTAAGCTCCTCCAATATACGAAGTGCTCCCTGGAATTTTCTGCTCCTTCATGTAATTTATAGCCGTTTCCTATACAGGAAGTGTGGCAATCTTGTGGTTGCCTTTTCAATGTCGAGCACCTTGATACGCGTTAACGGATTTCAGTTTTCTTTTACCCACGCTTCAATGAGGTATCGGAAGGTGAATTGTGTGAGACGCCCGGTATTTTGATGTGATTCTTCTGAAATGATTATGCTGGTTTGAGTAAACCCGGTATCAACTTTATAGCGTTCGTTTGAATGTCGTTTATGGCAGATCATTTACTGCTCCAAACATTATTGGCAATGGCTATATCCGGAAATATACCTTTCGGATCTATTGCAACTTTAGTTATAGCACCATTGGAATCCGGAGTAAATGTATAGCTATAGCCCTGCTCCCAGATTTCTACCGGAAGGTTGTGAAATTCCTTGCTTCCGTTTTCGAAAGTGATTTCAATAAGCAAAGGCATTGCAGCTTTTTCCATGTTCTCAATAACGATTTGAGCTTTGGCAGATTGTCCTTTTACCGGGTTGGTAACGTTGGCTATTTTTTGATCGAGTTTATAGTTTTCGAGGAACATCGATTTCCAAAACCAGTTCAGGTCCTCGCCTGTAGAGTTATTTATACTGCTGAAAAAATCCCACGGTGTTGGATGTTTGTAAGCCCAGTCGCGGATATACTTGCGAAGGGCAAAATCAAATTGTTCTTTACTTAAAATATGTTCCCGGAGAAGTGAGAGTACATAGGCCACTTTCTGGTATTGTACGGTATATACTTCATTGCCCGGCATAACATCCGGGCGTGTCATAATGGATGGGAGTGAATCAGCAAAGAGACCGGCAGTCGCTATATCAATTTCAGGATAGCCTTTAAATTCTCCGCTATTAAAATCCCTTGTCGCTATATTATCTATAAAAGTATTTAGTCCCTCGTCCATCCACGCGTATCTTCTTTCGTTGCTCCCGACAATCATCGGGAACCACGTGTGTCCCAGTTCATGATTAACTACTGCCCAGTACATATTCCCTTTATCTTTTGCCGCACAAAACACGAGCCCTGGATATTCCATGCCATCCAGGTTTGAGGCAACGTTCACAGCTTTATTGTAAGGATATTCGTACCACTGTTGTGAAAAATACTGTAAGGTAAATTTGATATACTCTCCGGAGCGTTCCCAACTTTCAGTCAGTTTGGATTCTGCCGGATATAGCGAACTGCCTAATACTTTTTTACCACCCGGCAGGGCAATGCCAATACCTTCCCATACAAAAGCTTTCGATGCAGTCCAGGCAAAATCGCGAGCAGAGGTTAATTTGAATTTCCAGGTGCAGAAAGGTTTGGAAGGCCGGGAAGCCGGATCGGTAACTTCTTCAACGGTTCGTATATATACTTTTTTGTCAGACGTCTTTGCCTTGTTCCATCGTTCGAGCTGGGCGGGTGTCAATACTTCTTCCGGGTTCATGAGATCTCCGGAGGCTTCCACGATATATACTGAGGGAAGCGTAATGTTCACATCGAAATTTCCGTACTCCAGGTAAAATTCTCCGTTGCCTAAATAGGGAAGTGTATTCCAGCCACTCACGTCATCCAATACACAAAGACGCGGATACCACTGTGCTACCGAATATATATCGCCATTTTTGGTTGGCAGTATATCCGTGCGATTTACATTGAAATCTGCATTCTTAAAATTTCTCGGGAATTTGTAATTATACTTTATCTGAAACGAAAGCTGTTGCCCGGCAGGAAGCGGTTCTGCAAGCTCTATTTTCATCCGGGTATCATATATAGTATATCGCGTATCGCTAAGAGTTCCTTTTCCATTTTTTACAGCGACAGATTCGATTGCAAAACCTTCTCCATATTTTGAATCCTGTGTGTTGCTTGTAAGGAACAATTTACTGTCGAGACCTTTAGAATGTTTTTTGTATACATTCTGATCCATTTGTATCCACAAAAACGAAAGTGTATTCGGGCTGTTGTTGGAATAGGTAATGGTTTCGGTGCCGGTAATAATTTCCGTTTTATCGTCAAGGCTCACATCAATTTTATAGTCAGCACGATTTTGCCAGTAGGCGGGTCCGGGCTCACCTGTAGCCGATCGATAGGAATTTCCGGCAGGTAAAAACGAGGATGCCGCGAACAGATCGGAAGGTATATATTTTGATTTTGCCGGTGCCTGTGGTTGGGCGGAGGTTCCCTCGGAAAAGAGAACAAACGTAAGCGCTATAAAAATGCGATTCATAAAATATTCCACTGGTAGTATAGATTATACCTGTGGCTAAAGATAACGCAAAAAGTATGGCTTCGCTATTATCGGTTATAGTTCTTTTACGATATACTTTCCTATATATAGTGATAATTACTGGTGGATGGTACGGGGTATACAGTTGATAGTCTTCGGCATTTTTAGGTTCTTTAAAGGAAGATAAATTCCATCTATGAAGTCTGTCTTGATATAGCAACACGGGAAGAGTTGATAAACAGGATTAATTCTTTAAACCAGCAGGGCCAGGAGCAATAGGGTAAGATGAAAGTTTTTTAGATGCTAAAGCATTGCACGTTGTGCGAAGAATTGATAGTGGGCAAGATAAAGATAGAACGTGTTTTTATGGGGCGTTTGATCGGGGGCACATGATCTTGAAAAAGGAGTTAAGAGATAGCAAGCCTTTTGGGAAAATTCGCAGACAAGAAGGAGCAGATTGGATTTGCTTATAAACATATCGATCATCATTTAAGGCAGTTTGGTGCCTGGTCAGCGATCTGCTAAAAATAAAGCGTTGATTCGTATTAAATATATCCCTGGATAATCGTTTGGAGAGGATATCATGATGAGGCTTGTCGATCAGGCTGAAAAATTCTTTTCCATTGAAGAAAGCCTATTAATTGGCGTAAGGGAAGATTGAAGAAAAGAGTGTGTGCCAAGGGGTGATCTCGATTTTATTTTCGAAATTAAGGAGTGTTGTTACTTAGAAAGACTTGGTCCTTTTTCTTTCAATACAGAGCAGGAATTTTGCTTCTGGCGGTAGTTGCACTATGGCCTGCCGGCAATGGATTTTGCCAACCGGTAACGCCCTCAATTTTTGTATATAGCAATACATTTACCAGCGAGCAAGGACTATCGCAAAACAGTGTTGCTTGTGTAATGAAAGACCGTGACGGTTTTATCTGGGTAGGTTCCGGAGATGGTCTTAACCGGTTTGATGGATATTCTTTTATACAGTTCAGTCATTCTGATAGTGATACTGCAAGTATTAGCAATGACGTAATTCGAAATCTTTTGCTTGATAGTGATGGGCGACTTTGGATAGGCACATACAATGGACTGAATCTTTACGACAGCGAGAAGGAAACGTTTCGGAAATTTCTCATGAATCCTTCTGATGATAATACCATTAGTCAGAATACCATTTTATGCACGTTGGAAGATCGGAGTCATCATCTTTGGGTGGGTACATATTGGGGATTGAACAGGATCGATCTTGAAACTTTTGCGATCACGCGGTATCATTATCGTGCAGATGGAACAGGGTTATCGGATAACGCGGTGAATGCTTTGCTGGAAGACAGAGATGGAAAGATCTGGGCATGTACGGCCAAAGGAATCAATATCATCGGCTCCAAAGGTATAGAAAGAACAATACGGCAAAACGATGTGTCGGATGGTTTGACTTCTACGCTCGTGGTAAATATAGTGCAGGACTCAACAGGTGCTATATATCTGGGTACGAACGGAAGTGGTATACTTCGATTGGAGAATGAAAGCGACCGGACATTCGAATATTTTACCCATAATTCCGATAAAACTTCTATCGGAAACAATATTATTGCTACGATGAGTATAGATCGCCAGGGTATACTTCTTGTAGGTACTGATGGTGCGGGGCTTTACAGATACGAAGGTGCCGGAAGGTTTACGCAGATTCTTACGCGCGAAAACAGGATACTGAACAATGGCAGTATACAGGAGGTATATGTAGATGAGCAAAATAATTATTGGGTTGGACTCTTTGGTGCAGGGCTAACCTTTATATCGGGCGCGCGGCCGCGTTTTGAACATTACCGATACTTCGATGTAAACATGGAACGCATCGGAAAGAACTCTGTTCTTTCTATTGCTGAAGATCACAATCAAAAAATATGGATCGGAACAGATGGTGCCGGGTTATATAAATTCGATCCGGTAACAAAACACTTTACCTCTTACCTGAATTCTCCAACCAACAAAAATAGCCTGACTACAAACGTGGCAAAGTCGTTGCTGGTAGATCATAACAACAACCTATATATAGGCACCTTTGCCGGGGGATTGAATTATTTTGATACGCGGACGAATACCTTTTCGCGCTTCCTTCATAATTCCAATGACACCACGAGCATCAGCACCAATCATGTTTGGTCGCTCCTGGAAGATGGCGATCGGATCTATGTAGGACAGTTGGGAGGATTGAATGAATTTCTGCCCGACAGGAAAATATTCAAGGTACTCACTATATCGGGAGAGAACCCGATTAATACGAACACGGCATCGGTTTTCTGTATGCGAAAAGACAAACAAGGCTATATCTGGATGGGGACGAGACTGGCCGGAATTCATCGCTATGATTCCAGGACAAGATTGTTCAAGTCGTTTATAAATATACCGGGCGACTCATTGAGTTTACCAACCAACGAGATTCTGGAATTTGAACTTGATTCTAAAGGAAAACTTCTGGTAGGAACAGATAACAAAGGGTTGATTCGGTTTGATCCGGAAACATATACCTTTAGCTCGCTTATACCGGAGTTTCGTGAAAAAAATATACCCTCTATACTCGAAGATGATTCACTCAATCTTTGGTTTACTTCCTTCGATGGTTTGCATCGGTATGATCCGGCTAAAGGAAAAATATTCAACTATACCATTGCTGACGGATTGCAGGGTACACAGTATAACGAAGGCGCTAAATTAAAAAGCTCCACCGGAGACTATTACTTTGGCGGCACGAACGGTCTGAATGTTTTTCGCCCTGAAAAAGTATTGGAAGATCACAGTAAGCCTAAAGTTGTATTCACCAAGCTTAGCTTATTTCATGATGCTGTTAGCATGAACGACAAATCCGGGCTTTTAACGATGAGTATATCAAAGTTAAAAGCGATTACTTTTCAGCCGAGTCAGAATGTTTTCTCCATCGAGTTTGCATGTCTTGAATATAAGTTCCCGAAAAAGAATAAGTATCGATATTACCTGGTAGGTTTTGATAACGACTGGAATGATATAAATGAAAGCAGAACGGCTACCTATACCAATCTTCCTCCGGGTGAATATACACTGAAGGTAAGCGCTACGAATGGCGATGGATATTGGAATGACGAGGCCGCAAGTATCCAGATCATTGTTATACCGCGATGGCATCAGCGTTTAGATGTGAGAGTTGGTTTTGCTTTTTTACTGATTGTGTTTACACTCACCGTTATTCACATCCGGACAAATTTTCTGTTTCAGCAAAAACGGAAACTTGAAAGTCTGGTAACGCAGCGCACAAAAGTAGTGGAGTTGCAAAAAGAAGAGATCAAAGACAAGAACGAAAAGTTAGAGCAGGCTTACGAAGAAGTAAATTCAGTAAATGAAGAGCTTCAAAGGGTAAATGTGAATCTTGAGAAACTTGTTGAGAATAGAACGGAAGAACTTAAACTCACGATCAAGCAGCTTATAGAAACAGATAAAGGACTTGATACATTTTTATATAGATCCAGTCACGACTTGAGAGGGCCGATTACATCTTTACTCGGTTTGGCCCGCCTCGCGAGGATGCAAAATCGGCAGGAAGATTTGAGTGCCTATTTTGTTAATATTGAGGCTACAGCGAGTCGTATGCTGCGACTTCTCGGACGGCTGGGTGATACGGGTGCTCTCTTTCGCACGAAACGTATAAGAGAGAATATTTGCGTTGATGAATTTATACAATCACTGGAAAATCAACTGAATACTCTCAATGCCAACAACACTGTAAGAGTGGAGATTGAAAACAATGTGGGTGAGTCTTTTCAGGGTGATCCTGTATTATTGAATCATATTGTTGTAAACCTGATGGAAAACGGTATGGTATTCAGAAAAGAAAATGACCCGTTTGTTAAATGTATACTTTCCCAGGAAAATCAACAGTTAGTGGTTCAGGTGATGGACAATGGAATTGGTATTCCGAAGGAAGTGCGCGATCGGATATTCGAAATGTTTTATCGTGGATCAGAGAAATCGATCGGTAACGGCCTGGGTTTATTTATAGTGAAGAAAGCACTCGAAATATTAGGAGGTACTATTGAGATAGAAAGCGAACGAACCAGGTTTACTACGGTTACTGTACGAATCCCGCTGGGCTGAATTTAATTGTCTTGTCTTTTGGATATTATACAGGTATATTTTCAGTACTTACAGTTGATCTATTCTCTCATATATTTTAGGATCATGCTTTCTGATTTTGATCCTGACATATTTTGCTGCAGGCATATTACTTTCTTTTACAACATTGTTAACGGAAACTAAAACATTTGTTTCCGGAAAATAGGTAACGGTGTTTCGCTCGGGTATGGCGTAGGAAACGATAATGAATAAAGGTGCTATTCGTTCAATGCCATCGTCATAGTTAAACAAGTCTACCTTTTCACCTGCTATAAATCCGCCTCGCTCTATATCTTTTGGATTCATGAACACTACTCTTCGCTCATTCCTGATGCCCCGGTATCGATCATCAAGGCCGTATATAGTGGTGTTGAATTGATCGTGCGTGCGCGTGGTGGCCATCATATACTCATCATCCGCAAGAGCGTTGTTGGGTATAGATGTTAATGTAAAGGGAGCGCGATCACCATATTTCTTCGTAATGAATTGTCCCTCACGTGCAGCGTTGGGCAAATAGAATCCTTCCTTATTTCGTACTCTCACATTATAGTTCTCAAAACCTGGTATGGTCTTTTCGATATCATCCCGCACAGCATCATAACTATTCGCATAGCGTTGCCAGTTGATAATGGACTTGTTTCCTAACGTTGCCATGGCCATACGGCAAACAATCTGTGTTTCGTTAACAAGATTATCAGACACTGGTTTAAGTATACCTTTGGATGATTGCACTACACCCATGGAATTTTCAGTACTCACAAACTGATGCTCGCCATTAACTATATCTATATCACTCCTTGAGAAGGTGGGGAGTATTAATGCTTCTTGTCCATGTACCAGGTGGCCGCGGTTGAGCTTGGTGGAAACACAAACACTTAGATTCAATTTTCGAACGGCCCTTGCCGTATAGGTCGTATCGGGTGTTGCTGATAGAAAATTACCGCCCATACAGAAAAGAACTTTAAGCTTACCGTCCTGCATTGCTTTTATAGCCCGAACAACATCGTATCCATGTTTGCGCGGAGGGTTAAAGCCGAAAACTTTTTGTACGCGATCAAGCTGTTCCTCGGTGGGCTTTTCATTAATCAACATCGATCTGTTACCCTGAACGTTACTATGCCCCCGAACAGGGCAAACACCTGCGCCAGGTTTACCTATACTTCCTTTTAGCAAAAGTAAATTTACGATCTCTTTAATCATGTCTACTCCGTTGGGTTGTTGTGTAAGTCCCATTCCCCAACAGAAAATGATTCGTTTTTTATATGCCAGCATTTTAGCGGCTTCATAAATGGCAGATTGAGTTACTCCTGAAGCAGCTGCGAGATCTTCCAATTTATAGCCATCAAACTGTTTGATAAAGTCATTATACCCTACCGTTTTTTCTGTTATAAATTTTTGATCAAATACTTCTCCCGGAGATTTTTTTTCAAGGTCAAGCAGCACCAGCTCAATAGCTTTCAGCAGTGCCATATCACCATTTATCTTTACCGGCATATATAGGTCTGCCAGCTTAACGCCATTACCCAGTATACCATTTACCTGTTGGGGATTGTGAAAGCCCATTAGTCCGGCTTCGGGCAATGGGTTAATAGCAATAATTTTTGCTCCATTCTTCTTACCCTTTTCCAGTGCACTCATCATTCTCGGTGCATTGGTGCCTGGGTTGTGCCCTATAATTACAATTACATCTGTGTCGTAAAAATCTTTTAGTGTTACTGTGCCTTTGCCAATTCCAATGGTTGGTAACAATGCCGTGCCGGATGTTTCATGACACATATTGGAGCAGTCGGGCATATTGTTGGTGCCATACTCTTTTGCAAAAAGCTGATATACAAAGGATGCTTCGTTGCTTGTTCTTCCGGAAGTATAAAAAGCAGCTTCATCCGGTGTTGCTAATGCATTGAGGTGTTCTGCTATTTTTTTGAACGCATCGTCCCAAGGTATAGGTTGATAGTGGGTGCCACCCTTAGGTATATACATGGGTTCGGTTAATCTTCCCATTCCACCAATTTCATAGTCGGTTAGTTTAGCGAGATCATACACTGAATTTTTCTTAAAGAACTCAGCTGTAATTTTTTTTGCAGTTGCTTCTTCAGCCAATGCCTTGGCTCCATTTTCACAGTAATCTCCTAATGGTGATCGATCATCATCCGGATCAGGCCAGGCACAACTCGGACAATCAAAGCCACCAAATTGATTCATCCTAAACAGTGCCTTCATTCCGCGCACGGGAATCTCTTCCTTCAGAAGATCGCTGAAGGCTGCTTTAACGGCTGGTATACCTGCAGCCCATTTTTCTACAGGGGTTAATTTCAGGTTTAATAGTTTATAGGGGTTTTCGGCAGAGGGCTCATGGTTATCTGCGGCTTTTTTGTGGTTGTCTCCCATAGCTTATGTATTTATGGACTTTGCTATTTCGGATTTTGATCTATATATATACCAGCGTGTTGCCTTAACTCTGATTTTCATGTACTGTTGGTATCAAGATTCTATTGCTTGAGTTATAAATATTGAATCTGTTTTCTTTGAGAAAGCCCAGAATTGTTATATCAAATTCTATAGCTAATTCTACTGCAAGACTTGATGGAGCGCCCATCGCTGCTACGATAGAAATGCCTGCCATCGCTGCTTTTTGAACTAATTCGAAACTTGCTCTGCCACTAAGAAGCAAGATATGTTGATTCAATGGCAAAGCGTTATTTGCCAACGCGCAGCCAATTAATTTGTCTAATGCGTTATGTCTCCCAACATCTTCCTGCAATAGAACCAGGTCGCCTTGAATCGTAAAAAGCCCCGATGCATGTATACCTCCTGTAGCAGCAAAATCGCTTTGAGCTGCTTTTAACTTTCCGGGCAATTGATATAGTATATCTGTAGCAATGCTTAACTGCGGTTTATCTGCTTTGTGAAAAGGACTTACGGTTTTTATAGATTGGATCGAGCTCTTGCCACAAACACCACAGCTGGATGTTGTATAAAAATTTCTGTCTGATTGCATCAGATGCGGAACGAAACCTTCCGCGAGTTC
>NZ_DATCSD010000263.1:0-6851 GCF_036568665.1 Ohtaekwangia sp.
GCAGAGCGCTGGAACATGGGTGATGCAGAATCGGATGGTGCCGGCTTTGTTACATCATTCGAAATTCCGGAGGTATACTTTCAGAAGTTCGAAATACAAACGGTAGGCCTTGCCCATCATCAGGAACTCTGGGTACCAGCTGAGGAACTCGATGAGTTTAATAAAATGATTGTTAACGGTATTGCCGTAGTGAAAGCGTATATCGGCAATAAATATATACTTACCGATAAACTGGCCAGTGTGCTGCCAACTGAATAGCGAGGATATGATCTGAAAACGTATAATTCAATGAAAACTATACAGGAACGTGAACATATATACACCATAGAAAATTTCTGGTCGGCACAGCACTGCGAAGATTATATAGCAAAAGCTGAGAACATCGGGTATGAACCGGCTACCATACTAACAGCGAATGGACCCCGGCTTGTTGATTCTGTGAGGAACAACAGCCGGGTGCTGTATAAAGATATAGCACTGGCAGGTGAGTTATGGTCAACACTAGAGTCATTGGCTCCCAAAACAATCGGGAATAATGTTGCTATAGGATTGAATGAGTTGTTTCGATTTTACAAATATCAGCCCGGGCAACAATTTCGCAGACATCGCGATAATAGCTATATCCGTAATTTGTATGAAGTCAGTTTTTTTACGTTCATGATATACCTGAATGATAATTTTACGGGTGGTGCTACTGTATTTGAAGACCTGATCGTGAAACCTAAACAAGGCTCAGCGCTCATAATTTTACCACCCCTTGCTACACGAAGGCGGTATAGTATTGGAAGGAACAAAATACGTTCTTCGTACCGATATCATGTATCGCTTAACACAAGAATAAAAATCATTACGCAAAAAGACTGCGCAATGGAGACAGACCTTTGTATCGAATTATAGAAAGAACTTAATATGTTGTTGAAGATATCTACCACGCATAAACCGGCAACCGATCTGGGCTACTTGTTACATAAACACCCGGATAAGCTGCAGTCGGTCGAAATACCTAATGGGCATGCACACATTTTTTATCCGGAGTCGGGTGAAGATAGCGCTACAGTTGCGCTCCTGCTTGATATAGATCCGGTTGGTTTAGTACGTAATGCTTCTGGCGGAGGTCCGGATTCGTTTTCATTGCAACAATATGTAAATGATCGTCCGTATGTTGCTTCGTCTTTTATGAGCGTAGCTATCGCGAAAGCATTTTCCAGTGCTATCAATGGAAAATGTATAAAGCGCCCGGAACTTGTAGATATAGTCATGCCGCTCGAAGCCTGTATATCTGTATTGCCTGCAGCGGGTGGAGGAGAATTTCTGATTCGGAAATTATTCGAGCCGCTCGGGTATACGATAGAAGCTGATCCGGTAATACTCGATCCGGAATTTCCTGAATGGGGCAAGAGTAAATATTTCACTGTAAAGTTGACTGGAAACTTCCGGCTGAAAGAATTACTCTCGCATCTGTATATACTTATACCGGTACTCGATAATGAAAAACACTATTGGGTAAACCAGGAAGAAGTAGAGAAATTACTCCAGAAAGGTGAAGGCTGGCTTCAGGATCATCCGGAAAAAGAGTTCATCACCAAACGCTACCTGCGCGATATAGGAGGGCTTACCCGCCATGCACTCGACCGGTTAATGGAAAAGAATGAGGAGCTTACAGATGCTGATGGACGTGATGCGAACGAAGAGTTTACCGAAGCAGATATAGCGAAAGAAACACTGCATACAAAAAGACTTCGTGCAGCTATGGAAGAACTGGTAGCCTCCGGGGCGAAGAGTATACTGGATCTCGGATGTGGCGAAGGCAAGTTGTTAAAGATGTTGCTGAAGGAAAAGCAATTTGAAAAAATTACCGGGGTGGATGTTTCCTATCGTACGCTTGAAAAGGCTATGCGCAGGATTAACTATCACACCATGCCTCCGTTGCAGAAAGCGCGCATAAACATTGTTCAGGGGTCATTAATCTATCGCGATAAAAGACTGGAAGGATATGATGCCGCAGCTATTGTAGAAGTGATTGAGCACCTGGAGTTAAATCGTCTCGAAGCATTTGAAAATGTAGTCTTTGCTTCTGCGCGCCCAAACACAATTATACTTACTACACCTAACAGTGAGTATAATGAACTTTACGAAACGATGAAGCCGGGTGCTATGCGCCATGAAGATCACCGCTTCGAATGGAACAGGCGTGAATTTGAATCATGGACTAACGCAGTGGCCATGCGCCATAATTATACAGTAAAGATAAAGCCCGTGGGTGATGAAGATGAATGCGTAGGAGCGCCATCGCAGATGGCGGTCTTTAAAAAGAATGAATAAAAATGAAAAAAGAAATACATATACCGGAGCTCTCTCTGGTAACACTCATCGGTATAAGTGGCTCTGGCAAATCTACATTTGCACGAAAGCACTTTAAAGAAACGGAAATCATTTCGTCTGACCGATGCCGTGCACTGGTATCAGATAATGAAAATAATCAGGCAGCAACTGAAGATGCTTTTCAATTGCTGCACTATATAGCAGCCAAGCGATTAAAGAATGGATTGCTCACGGTGATTGATGCTACCAATATTCAGCGCGAAGCACGTGCATCGCTGGTACAGCTCGCTCGCCAATATCATTGTATACCGGTGGCGATTGTACTGGATATACCAGAGAAGGTATGCGCAGCAAGAAATGATGTGCGACCTGATCGTAATTTTGGCAGCCATGTAATTTACCTGCAGCGTTCTCAATTACGGCAATCAATCAAGAAGCTGAAGCTGGAAGGTTTTCGTCATATCTATACACTTCGTTCTGTTGAAGAAGTTGAGTCGGTCACACATATAATTCGTGAGAAGCTTTACAATGATAAAAAAGATGTTCACGGACCGTTCGATATTATCGGAGATATACACGGATGTTTTACAGAATTAACAGAGCTGCTCACAACCCTGGGCTACACGGTGGATCGGGTGCCGGAAGAAGGCATCAACTTCGGATTCCAGGTAACGCATCGCGAAGGACGCAAGGCTATATTTCTTGGTGACCTGGTTGACCGAGGTCCGGATTCTCCCGGTGTATTGCGCCTCGTAATGAGCATGGTATATACGGGTATAGCTTATTGTGTTCCCGGTAATCACGATGCAAAATTATACCGCTACCTCGATGGCAAACAGGTGCAGTTGAAACATGGCCTGCAGAAAACCGTGGAGCAGCTTGCTAACGAAAGCGATCTCTTCCGCACGCAGATAAAAGAATTTATAGATGGTCTTATAAGCCATTATGTATTTGATGATGGTAAGCTGGTAGTAGCCCATGCCGGGTTGAAAGAAGAAATGCACGGACGCGGCAGTGGCGCGGTTCGGTCATTCGCTATGTTTGGTGAAACCACCGGGGAGATCGATGAGTTCGGTTTGCCTGTGCGCTATAACTGGGCAATGGAATATAGGGGTAAGGCGATGGTAGTATATGGACACACTCCTGTGCCGGAAGCGCAGTGGTTGAATCGTACGATCGATATCGATACAGGATGCGTGTTCGGTGGTAAGTTAACGGCCCTGCGTTACCCGGAGGAAGTACTGGTTTCTGTTAAAGCGAAAGAAGTATATGAAGTTCCTTCACGACCAATCGACTTTGAGAAAAAGCAGGAGGTATTAAGTCATCAGCAGCAAAATGATGCAATACTCGATCTGGAAGATGTAATCGGTAAACGCATTATCACTACACGCCTCCGAAACAATGTTACAGTAAAAGAAGAGAACTCTATTGCTGCATTGGAAGTAATGAGTCGCTTTGCTGTAAACCCGAAGTGGCTGATATACCTTCCGTCAACCATGTCGCCATCCGAAACAAGTCGCCTTGATAATTACCTGGAACATCCTGCAGAAGCATTGGGATACTTTCAGAGTCAGGGAATTGCACAGGTAATTTGTGAAGAGAAGCACATGGGCTCACGCGCTGTGATTATAGCAGGTAAAGATGAAGAAGCGATTGCCCGCAGGTTTGGCATTCGTAATGAAGGTGCCGGTATATGCTATACCCGTACGGGCCGAAGCTTCTTTAATGATGCGGCTATGAGTAAACAGTTTATTGATCGTGTTATAGCGGCCGCTACAAAAGCCGGGATATGGGAGCGGCTCAATACCGATTGGATATGCCTGGATGCAGAGCTGATGCCCTGGTCTGTAAAAGCACAGGCTTTGCTGCGATCTCAGTATGCAGCAGTGGGTGCATCTGCCAGTACATCTTTACGCGATGTTGTTGAAACCTTGCAACAAACCTCTCAGCGAAAACTGGAAGGTATAGATATACTACTGGATAAATTTGCTGCCAAGCAGATGATGGTAAAAGACTATACAAACTCTTATCACCATTACTGCTGGCCGGTAAATAGTATAGATGATTTAACGCTGGCTCCATTTCATATACTGGCTACAGAAGGCGCTGTGCATGTGGATAAAGACCATGCGTGGCACATGGATACTATTGCCGCTATAGCTGATGCTGATCCGGCATTATTTTTAAAAACGGAGCATCGTGTTATCGATGTAAACAATGAAGCACAGGTGCAGGAGATTATAAGGTGGTGGATGGAGCTTACGGAGCGAGGTGGTGAAGGTATAGTAATAAAACCGCTGGATTTTATAGCTACCGGTAAACACGGACTTGTTCAGCCTGCTGTAAAGTGCAGAGGTAAAGAGTACCTGCGCATCATCTATGGTCCTGAATATACTGCAACAGAAAATCTGAATCGGTTAAAACATCGCGGACTTTCCGGTAAACGTTCACTGGCTCTGCGCGAGTTTGTCTTGGGCGTTGAAGGATTGGAGCGATTCATTCGCCAGGAACCTCTGCGAAGAGTACACGAATGTGCCTTTGGTGTATTGGCGTTGGAGAGTGAAGAAATCGATCCGCGTCTTTAATATAATCTCAATAAAATTTTTCAGTATATCTATCCTGCGCAAAAAGACTGCGCAGGCTGGTTATACATTTGTGCGAAATAATATATGGCTATGAGACAAATCATTATGCAAAAGCTCGACAGCCTGCAGAAAGATCATAGAGTAAAGATTCTCTATGCATGCGAATCGGGCAGTCGTGCGTGGGGTTTTGCCTCGCCCGACAGTGACTTTGATGTGCGGTTTATATATGTCAATCGCAGCGATGAATACCTGTCGATCAACGAACACAGAGACGTGATCGAGTTGCCGATCAACGAAGTGCTCGACATCAACGGCTGGGATATCCGCAAAGCGCTACGCCTGTTCCGTAAGTCGAACGCTCCGCTGTACGAGTGGCTGCAATCACCGGTGGTATATATGGCCGATCAGCAATTTGTAAATGACATGCAGTATAATATGCCACGCTACTTTTCAGCGCGATCCATGATGCATCACTATATCGGTATGGCTAAAACTGCGTATGATACAATACTGGCTGGCGATGAAGTACGTATAAAGAAATATTTTTATGCACTTCGTCCGCTGCTGGCGTGCCGCTGGATAGCAGATCGATCCGAAGTTCCTCCTATGGAATTTGCCGCACTTCGTGTGTTTCTGCCAAACGATCTGCAAGGCATAGTGGACGAACTGCTGGAAATAAAAGCACGGGGTGACGAGAAATATACCATTAACCGTATCGTTGTTCTTCATGAGTATATCCGCGAACAACTTGATCGTTGCCTGCGCGATGTACCGGAAATCAGAAATGTGGCGGACGATATTGCTCCGTTGAACAAACTATTCAGGAAATATATAGTATGACTTTACAAGAACTCTATCGTAATCCGAAACACATATTGTTGAAATGTATCAGTGGCAGCCAGGCGTATGGCCTGGCACTGCCACACTCGGATACTGACCTGAAAGGTATATTTATTGTTCCCAAAGAAGAGTTCTACGGGCTGCACTATACCGACCAGGTTAACAACGACACGAACGATGAAATGTATTATGAAATAAAGAAGTTCATTGATCTGTTGTTGAAGAATAATCCGAATATACTGGAGCTGCTCAGTACACCGGAGGATTGCATACTATACCGTCACCCGGTAATGGATTTGATCAAGCCGGAAATGTTTCTGTCAAAATTGTGTAGTCAAACATTCGGGCAATACGCTTATGCCCAGATAAAAAAGGCGCGCGGGTTAAATAAAAAGATAGTGAACCCGGTAGAGATAAAGCGAAAAACGATTCTGGACTTTTGCTATACCGTTAAAGGCCAGGGATCAATGCCGATTACACAGTGGCTTGCGTCTTGTGGCTATATACAGGAAGATATTGGGCTGGTTCGGATCGATCACATGCGCGATATATATGCGGTGTTTCACCGGTTGCAGAGTGATGAGAGATTTAATGGTATATACTCCGGTGAAAATGCCAATGATGTATCGCTCAGTTCTGTTCCTGCACCTTGCGTTCCCTTGGCAATAATGTATTTTAATAAAGATGGCTATACCATGCATTGCAAGGAGTACAGGCAATATTGGGAATGGGTGGAGAAACGAAATGAAGAGCGATACGAAAATACACTGAGCCATGGCAAAAATTATGATGCGAAGAATATGATGCATGTATTTCGCTTACTGAACATGGCGGAAGAGATAGCTTTGCATGACAAGGTAAATGTAAGGCGACCTGAACGCGAATGGCTGCTTCGCATTCGCAGCGGTGCTTTTACTTATGAAGATTTGTTGAAACAGGCCGAAGACAAGATCGAAGTGATCAACCGGCTGTTTGAGCGATCCGATTTGCCGGATCAACCCGATCCGGTAATAGCAGAAAATCTGTTGGTAAATATTCGGGAGAAATTATACCATGCCGGTTGAGATTTGACAATGCCAGAATGCAGTTAAGCAAAGGTCGCCC
>NZ_DATCSD010000264.1:0-5829 GCF_036568665.1 Ohtaekwangia sp.
GGTTCGTCATTGCTATCGCTACACGAAATAATAGCAACCGATGTGATGAGCAGCAACAGGCGCTGCCAGGTAAATAACTTTTTCATACGATCAGTTTTTGTTAAGAGTTCTGGTTTGTTGTTTGGTTATCGAGTATATATAGTGGCTATACTTGTTCACTATGGAAGCTGCGACAGTATATCTTTCGCCTGGTCCGGCTCGAGTGCTGCCAGGTGATCAAATACTTTCTTCAGTGTTTCCATTGCCGTAGCATCGCCTTTATATTTTACTTTCTTTTGGTAATAGGTATAGATCAGTTCAAGTTCATCCTGCCCATAGGACACGCCCGCGAATTGCTGAATCATCTTCAAGCAATCAAATCCATCTTCGAGTGTTGGTTCGATTACGGTGCCTTCTCCGAAATCATTCCACGTTACCAATTGCAGGTATTGCAGATTTTTATCTTTCGCTTTATTGAGTGTGGTCTTCAGCGTTTCGCCATTGTTATAGCCTACATAACCGTAGCTGGTGCCCGTGCCGCCTTCTTCGTAGAAATCATGAAAGCGCGGAAAGGCAGAACCCATCATGACATCTACGCCTGTACGATTATAGAACGATGTGAGATCAGCAAACCCTTCCTTGAAATCTACCCAGGCATATTCGCCACCAGTGTTATTGCCGGTATAGCCGGCGTGCCACCACAGCGGCAGTAATTTTGGTTTTGTCTTGAGTGACTCAAAGAGCTGCGTCCACTGTGATGCCTGCTTGAAGTAGCGCGGGCCGAACGTCATCAGCAGCGGAACTTTATTGATGAGTATATATTCGGGTTTGGAAAAATAATTCTCCTGCAGATAGGCCATGTCTGCCTGGCCCGCTTCCATACCGGTCTTGCTGGTTTGGTCTTCTACACTCTGTGCGGTATAGTCTTCATATACAACAGCAAACTGCAATCCGATATCATCTGTTTTATCGATCAGGGCATTGGAGCCTTGCAGGTTTACCTTGTAGTCATATATAGCGTGCGATCCATACCAATCAATCAGTACGCCATCTATACCGGCATACTTCATCAGCAGTAAATGATACTCAATCACATCCGGATCCTGTGAATCATACGGACCGATTAACGGATAATAGTGTGATGCAATCTGTCGCTTGCCGGTGTCGTCCACTATATCCGGATTCTTGTTGGTCATCCGCCAGTGACTTCCCCAATAGCCGGAGAATGATTTACTTTGAAACCACGGCATATAGTGCATATATAGCTTCATCGGGTTGGTTTTGGTTACGGCCTTCACCGTTGTATCGGGCGATGGATCATCGGAACCACAACCGGCTATCAATCCGATCGCCAGCAACAAGAGTATAATTCTGTTCTCCAGTTTCATTTGCATATTCTTTATCAATACCCGGTGCTCGGAATTATACTGGTGTTGTTGTCTACTTCCTGTAAAGGTATCGGGTAGTAATAATCTTTCGGTTGATATACGATCGTGCCCTGCGTTACATTCTTTACGTTATACTTCAGCACTTCTTCTTCTACAATGCCCCAGCGCACAATGTCATACCAGCGGTGACCTTCCGCGAAGAGTTCGCGAAAACGTTCTTCCCGAATAGCATCGCGAAGTTGTGTGCCTGCTATATTTTTAAAGTCCACGGCATCTACCGGTGTGTTGGGATCATAGCCGTACGCTCTGCGCCTTACCTTGTTGGTATATTCAAGTGCTATAGCATCGCTGCCTTTGTTGTTCATCACCTCGGCATACATCAGGTATACATCGGCCAGACGCATTATCAGATAATTGATGCCGCTGTTGCGATTGGTAGAATATACCGAGTAATCTTTCGGCACATATTTCTTGAAGCTGTGGCCGGTATAATTAAATTCACTCTTGCCGGCAGGCGTCATGTTGCCATCTACATCCGCTACGAGATCTTCAGGGGCGTAGGTAGCAATCTTCAGGCGCGGGTCATTGCCAAAGCGATCTATATTTACTCCGTGCGGTGTGCAATTACTCCATCCGCGACCGGGAGGCGCCAATACCAATGCTATACCGGAGCCAAGTCCGTTCTCCCATATATTCTGCTGCATGTCGATGGTATAGTTCAACTCCCAAAGCGATTCTTCGCTAAATTCATCTTTCCCCTGAAACAGATCTTCATAGCGACTGAAGGGCACGAGTGCATACGAGCCATTGCCGATCACTTCTTCAAAGTATAGCTTCGCCTTATCGTTATCGCCCATGTATAGATATACCTGCCCGAGAAATCCTTTCACGGCATACTTCGATACGCGCGCAATGTTGTTGGCATCCCAGGTTACAGGCAGCACTGCTTCCGCTGCTTCAAAATCTTTAATAATCTGGGTATATACCTGTCCTACGCTTGCGCGGGGTTTCATCATTTCACTTTTGGTAGAGGCCACTTTCAGAATCAACGGTACGGCCAGGCGCGTACTGTCGTTTGCATACGAATCTTCACCCCACAAACGCACCAGGTGGAAATATGCAAAGCCACGAAGAAAATGTGCCTGTGCTACAATCTTACTCAGTTGATCAGCTTCGGCCGGAGTTTTGGCTTCATACTTCGGTGCATTCTCGAGTATGTCATTGGCACGCGCCACTATACGATACCATCCGCGCCAGGCTATATATACATTGGCATCTGCCGATGTTACTTCGTTCCGGTTCTGCGCGTTCCAGTAATCTGACTCATGTGGCAATGCAAGCAGCGTTTGTACATAAAATGTTTGCCCGAAGAGGTCGAGGTTCTTCACAGCATCGTACGTGCCGTTCAGGGCCAGGTCAAAGCTCTCGATCTTCTCATAGAAGTTATCGGAGTTGAGTTCGTTCTGGTTGGTGATATCGAGGAAACTATCGGAACAGCTATAGCAGAGTATAGCTATAAGGTATAGCAGGATGAATCTCGTTATATACCGTATCATACTAATTTCTTTTGTCTTCATTAAAATTGTACCTCCAATCCTCCGCCATACGTGCGCACTTGCGGATAGTATCCATAGTCAACACCGCGACCGGTATTCGAGCCTGCTATTTCCGGATCGAAGCCGGAATATTTGGTAATGGTCAGCAGGTTGTTGGCATTCATATATACTCTTACTTTGTTGAGCTTCCATCGCTGCAGAAACTGGCGTGGAACGGTAAAGCCCACCTGTACATTGCGAAGTTTGAGATACGATCCGTCTTCTACAAAGTATGATGATGGCTTACCAAAATTCCCGTTGGGATCGCTGGCAATGTTGCGCGGATTGTTAGTGTGGTGCTCGGGCGTCCACGCATCGTAAATCAGCGTTGTTGTATTGTTGTCTCCAAAGAAATTGCGGGTATAGGCTTTGTTAGCATTGAATATATCTACACCCCGCACACCCTGGAATTGCAGCGCCAGATCAAACATCCCTTTATATACTGCGTTGATGTTAAGCGCATAAGTCATCTTGGGCCACGGATTGCCGAGGAATACACGATCGTACTGTGCTGTAATTTTACCATCGGGCTTACCGTTGGGACCGCTGATATCTTTATACATGAAATCGCCCGGTGCTGTGCCCGCTTCCTGGTATATACCATCTTTGCTATAGGTGTTGATGGCGTATACATCGGATGATGAGTTGAGCATCTGCTGCACTACATAACCATAGAAGCTGGATATAGGCTGGCCTGCCTGCGTGCGCGTCATGCCACCGATCTGTCCTCCGCCACTGCCACCGGTTATATACTCACTGCCACGAAGCGACTTCATCCGGTTCTTTACGAATGATACATTGCCTCCTATATTCAGTGAGAAGTCTCCGATGTTGGCGGCATAGCCCAGGTCTATATCTATACCGGTGTTGCGCATGGTACCGATGTTGATCTCCGGATTTACCGGGTCGAAGTTATGCGTAGCAATGCCCACCGAAGCAGGAATCGCTACAGCATACAACAGGTCTTTGGTATCTTTTATATAATAATCCACACTGATGGAGACTTTATTTTCAAAAGCTTTCAGGTCGATCGCGATGTTGTTCATGTGTACTTCTTCCCACTTTACATCTTCGTTGGGGAACTTGCTGATATAGAATCCGGACACTTTATTCTTACCGGTCACGTCAAACGAATATGTAGAGAACTGCGAAGTATAGGTCTTCAGGTATATATAGTTTCCGATGTTGTCGGAACCGAGTTTACCCATGCTGGCGCGGATCTTCAGGTTAGTAATGAACGGAACATTGCGAAAGAAATTCTCCTGTGAAATACGCCAGCCCACCGAGAACGAAGGGAACACACCCCAGATGTTGGAAGGCCCGAATTTGGGTGCCGATGCATCTCTGCGAATGTTTGCTTCGAAGAGATACTTCTCATCATAATTATAGTTGAAGCGACCGAACTGCGACAGCATGCGGCTCTGGTATATATTGAATTTATCGGTAGTGCTGATAGCACCGGTAGCGAGGTTGAAGCTCCACGCAACGTCCATCGGGAAATCATTTCCTACGAGATTGAAATGTTTGGAATCGAACTTCGAAGCTTCGTAGCCTCCCATGATCTTGAAGTTATGGCGGTTGAACTCGCGGGTATAGGTAGCCACTACGTTGCCAATAATGGTTTGATCGTTAGAGCTGCTATAGGTTAAAGCGTTGATGGGGTTGGCAAAGGCACCGTAGTTGAAGGCTTCATCAAACTTCTCTCCGAAATACGAGAGGTAATTCAGCCCCACCGTACCGCGCACCTGCAAGCCTGGCAATGGCCGCGCTTCGAGGTATACATTTCCATCGAGGCGGCTATAGGTTCTTGTTTCATGCTGCTGGTATTGTGACGCCACCGGGTTGGGTCCCTGAAAATATACCGGTGCCCTGCCCCACCCGCCATACGGATTGGAGGGATCATATATAGGCATGATGGGTATAGAACGATACGGTATACCACCCGCGTAATTTTCATTGAAGTTGCTGATGGGATTTTCACTTACGCGCGAGAGCAGTATACTCTCTCCGAGGGTAAGCCACCTGGCAAGCTTCACATCCGAATTAACACGGACACTATAGCGCTTGAAGGAATTATCGATGAGTATACCTTTCTCGTTATCGTGGCCGAAGGATATATAGTATTTGAATTTATCATCTCCTTTGGAAACCGACAGATCGTAGGTTTGCAGTACACCGCTGCCCGCATAGTATGCGTTGATCCAATCGGTATCATACTGATAATTATCCCACGATGGCTCGGGGTTCTGCCCGGCATTTTCGCGACCTTGTTTTTTATACTTTACAAAGTCTGCGCTGTTCAGCAATGTGGGGAGGTTGATCGCGTGGCGCTTGCTCAATGAACTTTTGAATGTTACTTGCAGAGCCGATCCTTTACCGCGCTTGGTGGTTACGTTGATCACCCCATGCGCTGCCTTCGCACCATAGATCGCTGCCGAAGAAGCATCTTTCAATATCTCGATCGTTTCTACATCATCCAGGTCAAACTGGTTGCCGGGATCCATGCGCACACCGTCTACAATCCAGAGCGGATCGGTATTGGAAATAGAACCTACACCGCGAATATGTATAGTAGGTTTATCACCGGGTGCACCGCCATTGCGTGCTACCGTTACGCCTGCGGCCATGCCTTGCAACGCCTGGTCCAGACGCAGCTGCGACTTATTTTCCATCAGTGCGGCATCTACGGAAGATACAGCGCCCAGTACATTGGATCGCTTCTGTTCGCCATAACCTACCACGACTACTTCTTCCAGACCGATCAGGTCTTCGGTAAGCGAAACATTGATAATTACCTGGTTGCCTACAGCAACATCTTCGCGTATAAAACCGATCGCAGTAAAGATCAGCACTGCTGTGTCGGATAC
>NZ_DATCSD010000265.1:0-7267 GCF_036568665.1 Ohtaekwangia sp.
TAGTAATACAACACCATCGATTGGATTGGCACGAATGGATTCTTCTACATCCATGCTCGCAAGGTTTCTATACAACATCGCTGTGGGTTTGATCAGTGTTTCCCCCAACGACATCACCGGAAATTCTACCGGAAATCCTCCGGCCTCAGATATACCACGCTTCACAGATTCCGCCAGTTCACGAAAGTGCGCGTTACATGGAGTAAGCTCAGACCATGTGTTGCATATACCTATAACTGGTTTTCCTCTGAACTCATAATCGGGTATACCCTGATTCTTCATCCAGGCGCGATAGATAAAGCCATCTTTACCGGTTTTCCCAAACCAGCCCTGACTGCGAAGTTTTTCTTTCATATATAGTCTGGTAGTGCTACGAAAAATATTCGGGATAGGTCTTGCATACACATTGCCATAATCGTTTACCCGTTCTATAAATATGGCAATTTTCCCTGCAATATTCTTTACCGTTAAACCTCCGGAAGATACCTTTGACTACAAATCCAAACCGGCATGAACCCGATTTTCAAGAAACTCAACTACAAGGATCAAAAGCTACTTCATATTATTAGCGCTCCGGATAGTTTTAAAAAAGATGTACATGAAATGGGTGATCTTGCAAACATCAAGACCTCTCTTGCAGGAGCAAAGAGCGTTGCATTCTTACTCGCGTTCGTTACCAAACAAAAGGAAGTAAATGACCTTACGAACAAAGTCACTCCACTGATAGAAGATGATGGGATTATCTGGTTTGCCTATCCGAAGGGAACCTCCAAGAAATATACCTGCGAATTTAATCGTGATAATGGCTGGGAAGAATTGGGCAAACACGGGTTTGAACCGGTAAGAATGGTAGCCATCGATGAAGACTGGAGTGCATTACGTTTCCGAAAAGCCGAACACATAAAAACGATGACGCGAAGTACCGCGATTAGCGTTACAGGAAAAGCAAAAATAGCGACAAAGAAGAGCGCAAAGAAATAGCAAATGGCTGCCGATATACGGCTGTTCCGTGAAGTAGAAAAATTTGAGCCTCAATGCTTTTGGTGTAAAGGAATGAAAAGGAGACTTTTTATTACATAGATTTTTCTGAGTGCTGCGGGTACTCTATTTTTAGCGTTATCATTCTATCCAAATTTTCTATCTCCATGAAATTTACGGCATTTACCTGCGCGCTGCTGTTCACACTTTCTGCTCACGCCCAATCAACATTTTTACCAAAAAATCTGGGGGCCGGTGTGAACTCCGCGTATGACGAAGTAAGTCCTGTAATTTCTTCTGACCGAAAAACAATTCTTTTCAATCGAAAGAATCACCCCATGAATGGCTTCGGTGAAAAGAATAGCACCGATATATGGATCAGTAATTTACAAGCCGATGGCACCTGGTCGGAAGCAGAGCGCTCTCCATCATTAAACATCAGTCAACACAACATTATACTTTCTATAACAGCCGATGGCCATGCATTACTGTTAAGCACAGATGAAGGACTGTCGCTTTCAATCTGGCAGAATGAAGCATGGTCTGCACCACAAAAGCTTAACATCAAAGGATCGGATGATGCTGCACTTAGTGCCGATGGTAAATATCTGCTCGTGCGTAAGCATAGCAAGCTATTGGTATATGAGCGTGGTGAAAATGGAAGTTTAAAAGAACCCATTACCGTAACAGGTCTCAAAGCAAAAGTAAAAACACCTTTTCTGCTGATCGATAATAAAACTTTATACTTCAGTAGTTCTACCAAAGGAAAAGGTACTGATCTCTTTCGCGTAAAAAGATTAAACGATGAGTGGAGTGCATGGTCTGCTCCCGAAGCATTGAACGATACGATCAATACTGCCGGAGACGAAACATACCTGAGAACAAGCTTAAACGGAGCGTGGGGTTATTATTCTTCCACAAACAACTCAACCGGTAAGGGAGATATATTTATGGCAAAACTGTTTGAAGATCAACCTTACGTTTTAGTTACCGGTAAAGTTATCAATGCAAAAACAAAACGCGTATTGACGAATAAAGACATTCAGATTTTAGCAGATGGCAAACCAACTGAAAATATAGTATTCAATCGCGACTCTGCTACATTTCAAGCCAAGCTTCCCTTCGGAAAGAAATATACTTTGAGTGCATCGCTATACCAATATGGTGCAAAGCCATATATAGTAGATGCTACCCATGATAAAGAATTCAGATATATTAATACAGACCTGGAAGAAGAACCTGTGCCGTTTGTATTACTGAAAGGCAAATTGCTTATTAAAAATACGGACCAGGCTATACCGGCATCTGCCCTTGCCAAGATTATGGTGGATGGCGAAGAGATAGACTCTGCACATGTAGATCTTGAGAAGGGAACGTACTCGATCAAACTAAATCATGGAACAGTATATTACGTACAAGTGAGTGCACGAAGATTTGAATCACTTCCCGACCTGGTTGATTTGAAAGGTGTAGATGGTTATGAAGAAGTTACTCTAGACTTGCAAGCTGATGCTGAGAAGATGGCGATTGTAACCGGAAGAATCATTAATAAGAAAACAAACAATACGCTGCCGCCAGAGATCAGCACGGGTGTAAAAGTAGAAGGCGTTTCATCTGTTGCTGCTATTGTTGATTCGCTGCAGAGTGTATATGAACTGCGCTTCCCATTAAGAGCAAGTTATACACTTAGTGCTGTTGCCTCCGGATTTTATCCGCTATACGAAAACATTGACCTCACACAGGAAAGTAATGAAGTAACAATTAACCGTGATCTCACGCTTGTTCCATTCGAGCGCGGACAATCTGTATTACTAAAAAACATTTTCTTCAAACCAGATAATGTTACGCTCGATGCTACTTCTTACCCTGAGCTCGACAGACTTATTTTATTCCTCACCGCTAATCCGAAAGTAAAGATCGAAATTGGTGCTCACGCAGATCCGTCTTCAAAAGTATCTACGTTAAATCAGGCTAAAGCAGTAGCGAATTATATCACAGCACAAGGCATTGCTAAAAACCGAATAACAAGCCGCGGCTATGGTGCATCTAAGCCAGTTGCATCCAGCAAAACTCCGGAAGGTAAAGCACAGAACAGACGAATAGAATTTACGTTCACGGAAAAATAGAGATATATAGTACGGGCTATACATCATTGAATGATTTAAATCTCTTACGAAATCACCTGATCAGAATTACTTATAAATACAGAAGCCCGGTCAATGACCGGGCTTCTTATTTTTAAACAAAGTTAAACGTCTTTGTGCTTAGCTTCCGCAAGCTTCACAAGCATCCGGGTTGTCGAGCGAGCACATCATATCAGACATGTTCTGCTCATACTGTAATGCTATTTGTTGAGCATCTGTAGTCTGTGTAGCTGTTACTGTCACCACCTCTGCCACAGCTTGTTCACCAGTTGCAGATGTTTCAGTTGCTACAACCGCTGGTTGCTGAATCGCTGATTTATCCAATGTAAATTTAATAGCATCGGCAGCAGCATTCGTACGCAGATAGTACATACCTGTTTTCAATCCTTTCTTCCATGCATAGAAGTGCATGGAAGTAAGTTTACCAAAATTAGGATTGGTCAGGTGAATGTTCAGACTTTGCGACTGACAGATATAGGCACCGCGATCTGCAGACATATCGATGATTGCTTTCTGCGAAATCTCCCATACTGTTTTATAAATATCTTTTATGTTCTGCGGAATCTCTGGTATAGATTGAACGGAACCATTGCTTGCGATAAGTTTTTGTCTCATCGTTTCGCTCCACAAACCGAGATTCATCAGGTCTTTCATCAGGTGCTTGTTAGCAATGATAAATTCGCCTGACAATGTTCTGCGGGTATAGATGTTTGAAGTATATGGTTCGAAGCACTCGTTGTTACCCAATATCTGCGATGTAGAAGCGGTAGGCATAGGTGCTACAAGCAGCGAGTTACGCACACCATGCTTCTTTACATCTTGCTTCAGTTGTTCCCAGTTCCAGCGGCCGCTGGTTGGTGTAACTCCCCACATATCAAACTGGAAGATTCCTTTTGATACGGGTGAACCTTTAAATGTTTCGTATGCGCCATTTACTTTAGCAAGCTCCATAGAAGCTTCCATCGCACCGAAATATATAGTTTCGAAGATATCAGCATTCAGATTACGAGCTTCTTCAGAATCGAATGGCATACGTAACAGGATGAATGCATCTGCCAAACCTTGCACACCCAAACCAATTGGTCTGTGGCGCATGTTGGAGTTCTTCGCTTCTATTACCGGGTAATAGTTAACATCAATTACTTTATTGAGGTTGCGAGTAGCAACTTTTGTGATCTCGTATAATTTCTGGTGATCGAACTTGCCATCTTCGGTTACAAATTTTGGCAATGCTATAGAAGCCAGGTTACAAACGGCTACTTCATCAGCAGATGTATACTCGATGATCTCTGTACACAAGTTGCTCGACTTGATCGTTCCCAGATTTTTCTGGTTAGATTTTTTATTCGCAGCATCCTTATATAGTATATAGGGAGTTCCTGTTTCGATTTGTGATTCAAGTATCTCAAACCAAAGATCCTGAGCTTTTACTTGCTTACGGAACTTGCCTTCTTTTTCATATTTATCATAGAGGCGTTCAAATTCTTCTCCCCATACTTCAGCCAAACCAGGTGCTTCGTTCGGGCAGAAGAGAGACCACATTTCGTTGTTCTCTACACGCTGCATGAACAAATCCGGAATCCACATAGCATAGAAAAGATCGCGTGCGCGCATTTCTTCTTTACCATGATTCTTCTTCAGATCAAGAAATTCAAAAACATCGGCATGCCAAGGCTCCAGATATATAGCAAAGCTTCCTTTGCGTTTTCCTCCACCCTGATCAACGTAACGTGCAGTCATATCAAAGTTACGCAGCATCGGAACTATACCGTTAGATGTTCCACCTGTTCCTTTAATATAAGAGCCCTTCGCGCGCACGTTGTGAATGCTCAGTCCTATACCCCCTGCAGACTGAGAAATCTTCGCGCATTGTTTTAATGTATCATATATACCATCAATGCTGTCATCCTTCATGGTTAACAGGAAGCATGACGACAACTGAGGCTTAGGTGTACCTGCATTGAACAATGTAGGCGTTGCATGTGTAAACCATTTTTCTGAAAGCAGATTATAGGTTTCGATAGCAGCCGGTATATCTTCACCATGTATACCTACCGCCACACGCATCAGCAAATGTTGAGGGCGTTCCACGGTTTTACCATCAACCTTCATCAGGTATGAGCGCTCGAGTGTTTTGAAACCAAAGTAATCATAGCTGAAGTCACGATCATACAGAATGGCTTCATCCAATTCTGCAGCGTGCTCTTTAATTACTTTATAGGTCTCTTTAGAAATGAGCGGAGCATTTTGTCCGGTCTTCGGATCAACATACGTATACAGTCGTTTCATGGTATTTGAAAACGACTTGCTTGTTACCTTGTGTAAATTGGATACGGCTATACGCGCAGCCAACTTGGCAAAGTCAGGATGTTTGGTAGTCATGGTTGCTGCAATCTCGGCAGCAAGATTATCAAGCTCCTGTGTAGATACACCATCATAGAGGCCATTGATCACCTTCATGGCCACCTCTACAGGATTGACGAACTTCGGATCTAATCCGTAACAGAGTTTCTCAATACGAGCGGTGATTTTGTCGAACTTAACCGATTCTCTGTGTCCATCACGTTTTAGTACAAGCATCGCGGAAATAGGGGTTGTTTTTAGTGGAGAAGTTTAAAAAGTATTTGAATGTATTAAAAATCTTCGTTAAGAGAAAACTTAGGAGCGCTTTCTTTTTCAGTGCTCTTCATCACTCCTGCTTTCTGATACTCAGCTACCCGCTTCTCGAAGAAATTCGTTTTTCCTCGCAGCGAGATCATGTCCATAAAGTCGAATGGATTAGTTGCATTGTAAATTTTCTTGCCAACCAGTTCATTCAATAAACGATCGGCAACAAACTCAATATACTGACGCATCTGTCCGGCATTCATACCAATAAGGTTAACAGGAAGTGCATCGGTAACAAACTCCTTCTCTATCTCAACAGCATCTTTAATGATGTCGATAACAGTTTGCTCCGGAAGTTTGTTCACTACATGCTGAGTATATAAATGACACGCGAAGTCACAGTGTAAACCTTCATCGCGTGATATGAGTTCATTGGAGAAACTAAGTCCCGGCATCAGCCCGCGTTTCTTCAACCAGAAGATAGAGCAGAATGAACCAGAGAAAAATATACCTTCAACCGCAGCAAAGGCAATAAGTCTTTCCTGGAAAGATCCTTGGTTTATCCAACGCAATGCCCAATCAGCTTTCTTCTTCACACAATCCATTGTTTCAATAGCATGAAAGAGCACATCTTTCTCTTTAGGATCTTTTACATATGTATCGATCAGAAGAGAATATGTTTCGGAGTGTATATTTTCAATTGCTATCTGAAAGCCATAAAAGAATTTCGCTTCAGTATATTGAACTTCAGCCACGAAGTGTTCAGCAAGATTCTCATTCACGATTCCATCGCTGGCAGCAAAAAATGCAAGTACATGAGTGATGAAATGGCGTTCCCCATCATTCAACGTTTCCCAGTCACGTAAATCATGACTTAAGTCTATTTCTTCAGCAGTCCAAAAGCTGGCTTCTGCTTGTTTATAGAACTTCCATATATCATGTTGTTGAATCGGAAAGAGTACAAAGCGATCTTTGTTCTCCTTCAATATGGGTTCCTCCTGTTGGCTCATGGCATAAATGGGGTTTTAGGGTTAAACTAAATATCTCTAATGGGCACTAGCATTTGCCAATACCTTACTTACTCTCCGTTAAATCTTTTTGCTTTATTAAGACACAAACTGAACGTCTGTCTTTGGTCAGCGCCAAGTGTACAAAAGAAGTAGAACGATTCTAAAAAACAAAACGCTATTTGCAGGCTGATTTCAACAAATGTGGATAACTTGTTGATGCATTGTGGATACATAAGTTCCTGTAAAATAACCCCTTAGTGATGTCATTTTCGTGTATGGTTTGAGTTAATTTCAGGAAATTAAAAATTTTCAAAAATTTCGCTCAACGTAAAGAAGCAGAAGTCAGAAAATTATTGGAGGCCTTAGATTAATATCCCGATTCTTTTTCTACCTTTGCAATCCAATTTTAAAAAGCTATGTACGCGATAGTAGACATTGCAGGCAAACAGTTCAAAGTGGCTAAAGACCAATATATCTATGCCCCAAAGATGGAAGGCGAAGTAGGAGCTTCTGTAAGCTTCGACAAAA
>NZ_DATCSD010000266.1:0-4022 GCF_036568665.1 Ohtaekwangia sp.
TGTGTGTAGCATTATATCGGCCTGATGGTAATATTCAAACAGGCGACCATTGGGTAATGGCTCAACAAAATCAACGTGATTTTCAATGCCCAGTTCTATACTCCACGCTTTCAGTTGCCCTCCAAAAAAATCAGGACCCACAATGGTAAGTTTAGCAGGTATATTTTTCGTGATGATGGAGAATGCCTGCAATAACGTTCGTTGATCTTTTATAGGCGTGTGGTTGCCAATGTGTATAAACCGTACAACGGGCGCATCGAATCTCTTTTCTTTAAAAGGAAATATAGCTGGGTCGGTGCCGTAAGGAATAACGCGTGGCGTTTTAGTGATACTGTATTGCTTCAGCACAGATGCCTGATACTGACTAACCGTTAGCAATACAGTGCTGTGCGCATAAGCCCACCGGCATATCTTTGCCCGCCCGGGGTCGCAAAATACTCCGTAGGGTATAGATGGAATGCAAACAGAATCACCTCCATGTAACGATACTATAGATGGCCTGCGAAAAATTTTGCCGAGTGCAACGGCAATGGCACCGGCTGGGTATCCCCAATAACCGAATATAACTTTATAAGGTCTTCTAATGTGTTGATATAGAAAGATCAGGAACAGGTATATCCAGCGTAGCGTTCCTGATTTTACTTTACGGTTAAGCGTATAAAATCGAAATCCCTCTGGTATAAAATCGGGGTTGGCGGGTAATTGCGAGTATATATCAATGTCGTAATGAGTGGCGAGGCGTTTTATCATTTGGTGAATAGCTGGAAATCCCTGCGAAAACAATCCGCCACCGATACCCCCCTGGATCCATACTGATACTCTCTTTTTTTTCAACGCGCTTTATAATTAGAAAAGCATAAGATGTCCGTGTGATGTTCTTTAACATCCCGATCGATTGGCTGCATCGTGCGCGCATCCAGTACGTTGTACCCGAAGCTTTCGACCTGCTCAATCAATTTCTTCGCTGTATAATTTTGCTGACGCAGATTTACTTCTGCCAGTTCAATGAAGAGTATAGGATGCCACGTGTGGATAATTTCTTTTGCACCTTGCAGCACAAAGGGTTCGTATCCTTCTACATCAATTTTTAGTAAATCTACTTTGCTGATCTGCCCTTGTTGCTTAAGACTATCCAGTGTAATGATCTCGATGGTTTCTGATACCGAATCTATCGGTTGATCATGATGAAGTATTCTGTTGGCTCCGGTGTTGTTCTCATATAGTTTATAAAGCCGGACGCTGCCTGCTTGGGCACCGAGACCTTTATTGAACAGGGTTATATTTCGAAAGTAATTACCTTCTGCATTTCGTTTCAGGTAACTATAATTTTCACTATCAGGTTCAAAACTATATACCTGACCTTGCGTGCAGAGTTTGGCAAAGTTCATTGACAAGTAACCGATGTTTGCACCGGCATCGATCACATGAAAATCAGGCTGCACTAATTTCAAAAGATTTGCCCACGCCACATCGCGCATGGTGCAGAAGTAGATAGAGTGATCGATGAGGTTGCTTACATCGAGCGTGAAATGTATACCGCCTCGCGTTGCCTGACGCACACTTCCATGTGTGTAGAAATATACAGGGGGAATAAACTTGGGCCACCAGGCACTGTTACCCGTTGATAATTTCTTTGTTAAAAATTTTTCGAGCGGATAAATAGTAAAGAAGAAGCGGAACAGGTTGAAGAATTTTGTTCTTACCGGTACCGGAAAAGGATAACGTTTATATACACCCATCATACGGTTGCTGAATGCGAGAGCAGTTGTTGTGCTATATTTGAAACATACGAAGGACTATAGCGAGTAAGACAGCGGTTATCGCCAAAGGTACATTGCTCAAGTCCGCAAGGTCCGCAGGCAAGATCAGAAGAGTCCAGGCATACCGACCATTCTCCTTGTGGAGCTGACCAGTCTTTTCTGCTAGAACTGAACAGAGCTATTGTTGCTACTCCCTGTACCCACGCCATGTGCATTAATCCCGAGTCTTCTGATATAACTAATTTACTTCGCTGTATAATTTTAAAAGCTTCGAGCTGATCGGCTTTGCCCGTCAAGTTAATACAATGATCTCCTATTTCCTTCTGAATGAACGTTGCTTTTTCGTGAAGTGATGGTAATAACAGTAACACAAATTGTGTCATCGGATTTTGCTTAATCCATAGCTTGGCAAATTCGGTATAGTATGGCAATGGCCAGTTACGCGAAACACAGTATCCCGCAGGATTGAAAACAACCAGGTCGTGTCCTTTCTTATAGCCGTTTTTATATAGCAGCGTATCGATGCCTTCTATACTCTTGAAAGTAAAGGCAGTGTCCAAGGAAATTTTCCACGTCCACAATGCTTCTATCGTTTGTCGGGTACGCTCACCTGCAGATATAGGAGAGTTTGTGTCGAACACCGACCACGCCTTTGCGCCCAGCAGCCATCGTATAATTTTACTGAATCTATGATGCTGCAGATCGATCACAGCATCGTATCGCTGCATCCACAGCAGGGGCATCATAAGTAATGCCAGTACGAATTGCACTTTTGCATTGCGCTTGCCCCCCAGCGAAAAAATTCTGTCGAAGAGAATAATACTCTTAGGTATACGGCTTACTTCTTCGCGGGTAAATAAGTGAAGTACAGTTTGCGGATATTGTCTTTTTATACTTTGAACATACGGCAACGTGATGACCGTGTCACCGAGTGCCTGAAATCGCATAACAAGAATTTTTCGGGGAGGCTTATCGCCTCTCCACGGCTTTGCCCGGATAATCGCTTTCACAGTATAAATATATAGACTTAGGGCGAAGCTTAGATCATATACTCTACACCAACTGCCACCAAGGCTCCAAATATAGCTACCGCCATCTTTCTTGCATTAAAGCGATGGTCAGGACTGCTTTCGAAAACAATGGTTGTAGAAATATGAAGAAAGTTACCACACACCAGCGCATATAGAAGTATAAGCCCTTGTTCGCTCAACACTTCTGCTTCGGCAAGCGAACTGCTGATTAGCAAGCCAACCGGTGCTGCCAACGAAAAACCGATAAGGTATGGCAATGCTCGTTTCTTGGAACCCAGTTGAAAAGCCAGCACAGTCATTAAAGCAAATGCAGCAGGTGCACGGTGCAACGCTATGCCTAACAGGATTGCGTTTACATCGTAATGTGGACCCATCGATGCAGGCTCTGCCAGCATGCCTCCTTCGAGAAAAGCGTGGATGCACAAGGCTACGAGCAATACAATAGCAGAAATAGATTGTTGTGTTTGATCATGCTTGTGATGATGGTGTCCATGATCGTGATGCTCATGCGTATGAATATGCCCGTGCTCAACTCCGGAAGTAAAGTATTCGAGTAGCTGTTGTAAAAAGAATCCGGCAAGAACAAACAAGCCGATGAGTTCTGTGCCGATCGACTGATGGTATAGTTCAGGAAGTATATGGATAACCGTGATAGCAAAGAGATAAGAGCCGGCAAACACAAGCAGGAGCCTGAAGTTTGTTCCTTTTCCTTTGGGAACAAGATATACCAGCAGGCCGGAGAGAAGCGGTGTGAGGAAGAGTACCAGTAATTTTAGTGTCATGTAAGTATATAGTTCAGTGATCTAGTGTGATTCGTTTTTGTATTCCCTTTGTAACAAAAGTTTCAATAGTGCCCGCAGATGTAGTGTACATCAACACAGCATCCAGGTCTTTACGCTTGTTTAAGAGTTCAATAGTTTTTGTATGCCCCATTACCATAAAGGCAGTGTCCCACGCATCGGCAGTAGTACAGTCATTGGCAAATACCGAAACGCTGAGTAAAGGTAAATCTGCAGGGTAGCCCGTTACCGGATCGATGGTGTGAGAATATTTCTTGCCATCAATCTCCCGATAGTTAAAGTAATTTCCTGCAGTAGTGAATGATTGGTCTTGTACCTCGGCATATACTTTAAAGAACTGATTGTCGCGCGTAGAGTTAGGATCAAGTATACCAATGGTCCACGTTTTATTCTTCTGTATATTTTTACCGAGCGCCATGCCTTCGCCTCCT
>NZ_DATCSD010000267.1:0-16438 GCF_036568665.1 Ohtaekwangia sp.
AAAAACAAAAATAGTCTATTAATTCTATAGACTTAAAATTTTTTTAGCAATTTTGTTCCGCTGTACAGAAAGTCTGTGATGAACGGGCATATACAGCGACTACTACAGCCAATCGTTTTATGACAGAGAAGGACATTGAAAAGCTGACGGCCCAGGTAACGCGGCTTCAGTTGCAGCTAACGAGAAAAGAAGTTTGTCTGGAGCGTACGCGCAAAAGTCTGGATGCATCGCGCAGGCATAACAGCAAGCTCAAGCAGCAGGTAACGTATCTTCAAAAGAAGATCGTGGATTACTACGGGTAAATATGTACCGGCAGAGATCGTGAAAGTATATATTTCAGCACCTGTTATTTTACCAGGTCTGATAGTGTATTGCCGGAAAGTATCTTGAGGGTTTCATCGCGTACCTGCCCGAAGAGCCGGTTGATAGAACACGTTTGTTCATCCGAACACATGCCGCACGAAGCATAGAAGTTGAGCGATACACACGGCAGCATAGCCACGGCACCATCAATAAGTCGTATTACTTCAATGATGCGTATAGTGTCGGCACTTTGTTTCAGATAGTAGCCGCCTCCTTTTCCTTTTTTACTGCCCAGTATTCCTGAATTTTTCAGATCGAGTAAAATCACTTCCAGAAATTTCTTCGGAATCTTTTTAGTCTCCGCTATTTCTCCAATAGTAACAGAAGTTCCCTTATCAAGCTCTGCCAGGTAAAGCAGGGCGTGCAGTGCATATTGACATTTCTTTGAAAGCATAATTTATATAGGGTGCTTGTAACCGTTTACTTTACATTCGGCACAGAAGCTTACTGCCGATTTATTCTGCGTAAAGGTATTGATTTAAAAATATATTTTAACGGAGTATATATGCATCAATAAAAAAGGCTCCGGATGAAGCCTTTTTTGATATATACGGTAAGCGGTAAGGTGTCTGGTTGCGTTGTGTCACGCTTCGTTCAGGGTGCAGGTCCATATCGGGCAATCCACATGGTTTACTACATCTTCGGCAATGCTGCCGTTAAAGAAATGCGCCAGTCCTTTGCGACCGTGGGTAGACATCGCGATCATATCGGCATGCTCATCGTGTGCAAAAGCTATTATACCGGTAGGCTCGTCTGTGCTGTTAACAATATTTACCGTATAGTGCTCCAGTTTGTAGAACCTGGCAAAGTCTTTCAACTCGGCCTGTATATCTTTTTCAGGACGATAATTTACCGGTGTGTTTACATAGAGTATATGCAGTTGTGCCTGCAGAAAATTCTGCAGCATCTTTACTTTTTCCACAAACAGATGATGGCTCAGATCGGGCATCGTTGGCAGCACAATAGAGTGAAGCGATGTGAGTGATACGGGCGATTTTACTGCGAGCACCGGCACATGCGAGAAGCGCACTACTTTTTCTGCATTCGATCCTACAAAAAATTCTTTTAATCCGCTGGCACCATGTGTGCCCATCACCACCAGATCTATACCGTGGTCGTCTATAAATTGTGTAATCGTATCGGTGATCGTGCCATGATCGGTATAAAAACTTACCGGCAACGAATCGATATCTATGTCGCGGGTGCGCATCATCTCTTCAAAATTCTTTTGTGCATCTTTCTCCAGTTCTTCCTGCATGGTGGCATTAAAAACATAGGGCTGTGCTACAAAAGATGTTTCATAAGCAGGCGCAAATTCAATGGCATGCATTACCAGAACTTCGCCTTTACTTTTTTTAGCGATCTCTACCGCGAGGTCGAATGCCTGCATGGCCGTGCCGGAGAAATCGCAGGGAACCAGAATCTTTTTCATGATTTCTATACTTACAGTGAAAAGAAAAATCAACTGCAAAATTCAAAAATGCCGCGAGGCATGGCATGATCTGCAACGTGCGTTGCGTATTATGAAAGATCAACGGTGCAGATCCACAGGTCGGGGAACACATCACCAAAGCAATAGCAGGGCATGCGGGAATACACATGCCGCTTTTTTAATACAACAAAATTTTCGGTGCGGTTGGTTCGCGTAAAAAGCGAAAATGGGATGGCTACTGGATTCTGGCTGCTGACTGCCGGAAGATGTGGAGTGTATTGGTATATATTCGCTTAATCTTCTATGGAAAGGAGTCTAACCATAAGATAGTTTCTTTTGCTTTACTTCTTTTAGAGCATTTCATAGCCGCTCCCGGGCCGCGTGGCCCCGCATGTTCCACCTGGTCTGCATCCAATCCGCACACGCCCTCGCCAGGCCAAAGATTGGATGAGGCCCAGTTGAAACATGCTGGAAGGGAGAAAGATATACATACATGAATAGGTATATATTTGCTCTATCTTCTACGGAAGAATATTTCTACTTACCATAAGATAGGTTCTTTTGCTTTACTCTTTTTGGTGCATTCCATAGCCGCTCCCGGGGCCGCGTGGCCCCGCATGTTCCACCTGGTCTGCATCCAATCCGTACACGCCCTCGCTAGGCCAAAGATTGGACGAGGCCCAGTTGAAACATGCTGGAAGGGAGAAAGACATATGCATAGGTATATATTTGCTCTTTCTTCTAGGGAAGAATACTTCTACTTACTATAAGATAGTTCTTTTGCTTTACTTTTTTAGTGCATTTCATAGCCGCTCCCGGGGCGCGTGACCCCGCATGTTCTTACCTGGTCTGCATCCAATCCGCACATGCCCTCGCCAGGCCAAAGATTGGATGAGGTCGGGTTGACACATGCTGGAAAAAAGAGATATAGGTATATATTTCTCCGGGGGCAAATGGTTACTGGCTGCAGGAAGTGTGAGGTGGGGATTGGGTGTGATGAGATATAGTACTCATTTTTCCTGCAGCCAGTGGCCTGTAGCTATCGCCAGCAGCCATTTCAAAGCTCAATAAGAAATCCTTCGCGTGTTACATCTTTCTTGGTATACGATACTCCGTCAATCTTTATACCTTGTTTGTTAAGCAAAGTAATAATGCCTCCATTGTTGCCGAGTTGCGCACCTTTGCCACTCAGGTTTATGCGGATAGCATCGCCACCGTTTATGGTTTTGCGGTCGATTACATCCGTGTTCTTCTTGGTCTTGTCTACGATCTTCCAGCCTTCGATATCAACCGGCTGATCGGATTTGTTAAGAAGAATAATATACTCTTTGCCTACATCTACATTGCGCGGATTTACCATGGCCGCAATAATGCGTATAGGCGTAGAGTTTTCCGGCTGCTCTTCATGATCCTGCGGTACATCGGCCAGCGGATGACCGGTAACATCGTCTGTATGCCAGCTCTGCACCTGGAAGGCAATGAACAGCGCCACCCACTTGTTGCGCGAAGGGAAATGCAACAGCAGGCCGCCATCCTGGTATACACCGTTGTCGTTGGCATAGCGGCCGGAGTTTCCCTGGTTCATGTGTATATCATGTATACCATTGCCGGGCTCGAAGTGAAAGTATTTATCGGGCTTGCCATTTTCCGGTCCCCACTTCTCGCCAAAAGCATATACCCGAGCATCGCTTTCCTGTATAGCCTGCTGGATATAGAAGTCGATCTTCTCATTCAGGTCATTATCGGCTCCCGGTTTGTTGTAAGGTATAGCACGCATTTCTTCGCGTGGAAATAAATTCTTGCGGATAAAATCCAGGGCAATGCTATCCGACTTCGAGGCAATGTGCGTGTAGCCATCGGCTAAGTTGGCATCCAGTATATCTTGCAAAATAGCATGACGATAATCGTCATTGAGATAGAACAAAACTTCCGGAGGACTCAACTGCGATTTTACGTTTACGGCTATGCGGTGTATCGGGCCACCCGCATCGATCTTGATCTGGAAATGTTCGTTGGAGGGTGTAGCCTGAATCCGGTCTACCGCTTTTCCTTTCAGCACTCCATAGTGATTAATAGGCATAGTAGTACATTTAGAGGGTTAGTAATTTTTTTTAGGATAACTTTTTACGAAGAGAAATATTCTTTCCAGCTTATTTTACTCAGGCCATCATCGATGAGCGATGCTTCGGTATTGCTGCTGCCGATGATAACCGATTCTTCTGTTACAGAAGCGCGCGATCTTCTTTCCCAGTCGTGCAGAAAAACATCCTGGTAATAATTTGCCACCACATCGTTATAGATCAGCAGGCTTGCATCGCGATTATACTGCACGCCTGCATTGGAGTAATTATGACTGCCGATAAGAATACGTTCGCCATCGGCAATGATACCTTTTGTATGGGTGTTGCTCATCATCTTTACCCGGCTCATATCAAAGCCATAAGCCTGTAACGCTTCCAACATCTTGCGATCAGTATCGCTTCGCTGTGCACGCAGAATAACCCGGGCATCTATATCCGGATCGTTGATCTTATCCATGAGTGTGTTGAGCAACTCTTCATACTCCGGTGTAAGCGTTTCTCCGATAGATATATACTGGTTTTGGAAATATAGCGTTCGCTTGGCCGAACGTATAATGGATAACGCATGCTCGATATAGTTATCGGGCGTGAGCACCGGTTGTATACGCACAGGTCGCGTTCGGGTGAAGGTGATCTTCTTGGGAGGAAATATTCTATACTTGGCAATCTCGCTCCACTCCAGTGTTTCTTCCGGCAGATACATATCCGGCAGCTCGAACGATTCGATCAGGTCTGCTTCCGGTTTAGCGGCACTGCGTGTAAAATCCCACTCAATAAATTTATAGTATATATCCGATAGCTTCGTGTTATCTACAATAATGTTCCACTCGCGGTTATACTCTTTCAGCAAAGTATTGTCGGAAGCAAAGTCTTCGTCAGGTTGATTGGAGCTTTGCCAGTTACCGCTGGAGAGCCAGAACGATTTTTTATCCCGCACAGCTACTTTAATATGATAAGCATTATTGCAGATACCGCTTTTACCTTTCCACGCTTTTATACTTTTAAAGTTTTGCTTGCCGAGTTTGGTAAGTGCCGTAATAATTGTGTCTTCTGCCACATCATCCACTTTTGTGCCTTTGCCAACATTGGCAGCCGGGTTGCCATCGTATACCAGTGTGAGGCTTACGCCACGCCTTACTACTTTCTTCAGCATCTTATATATCTGCGGGGCAGAGAAGTCGTACATCGCTACTTGCAGATGTTCCTGTGTATCGTCCAGGAAAGGACCGAGCGTGGTCCAGCCACCTTCCGGGCTCACGTGGCAGGTGAGTGTCATTGCTGCCTGTACTTCATCCAGCGATACATGAGGAGGCGGAGTATAATTATTACCGAGTCGAGCGGCTTCCAATATGGCCGCTTCCTGCGCAGGAGCAGTAAGTGCTTCGAGAAACGTTGGCTCCTGTATAGCTTTTAACTGGTTGATGACGTTAGTCTCTGTTTTTACTTCCGGATGATATTGCAGTATATCTATAGGCGAAGCCGGTACTACATCTACCGGATATCCTTTATAGCTGGAGGGCAGCAGATCTTCCTGCGTAAGCGATGCCTTATGAATTTTTCTCTCCACCACTGCTACTATAGCGGGCTGAGCGGTAATGATTCCATTCTCAAATTTATACCCGGGTCGGGCTGTGAGTAATCCGGCAGCTTTATCTTTATATACCTCTGCGAACTCTGTTACGATACCCGCCAGCAATTGCATCTGAGGATTTTTGGTTCGGTTACTGCGAACAGAAGAAGGTGGTTGTGACTGTAATGTTATTCCCTTGCTGATAATTGTATCGCCCTGTTGCAGGCCTCGTATTACAATAGCCTTGTCGTTGTATTCGGTAAAATTGATCTGGCCATTACCGGACGCTACATGAAATTTGCCACCACCCAGTATATATAGCATCGGGTTGTTATCTTCTATGCGCAGCGTGCCGGTAAATTGCTCCAGCGCTACCGTTGCGTGCCCGTTACCATTGGCGGGTAAATTGGGTGTAACAATATCTTCCGACCCCGGTTCGAAGAACGGTTTGAATATATCGGTAACCTTTTTGTTGTTGCTATTGATAGTCATCTTTTGTGCGCTTAAAGTTGTTGAACATCGGCTCGGTAATGCGTGTGCCATAGTTGGTCGTGCTGCTGCCGGTAGTGTGTATACCTATAATAACACGTTCGGTCTCGCCCAGGGTAAGCCACAGCCCTGCACCACTCTGCCCTCCGGTAGAATCGGCCGTATAGTATATCTTGTGTTTGGAAGAACGATCTATTTCGCGTGAGTGATAGTATTGATTCGGCCACTTATCCGGATCGTGCGGATAGCCGCATACATTCACGATCTGGTTGCTCAGGTTTTCGTCTGACGCTGCCGCGAAAGCAAACCATCCTATATTTATATCGGCTTTCTCATCGAGGATAATTAGTCCATAATCATAATCGGAGTTACGATCATTTACCCAGCCGTTGGAGGCTTTGAAGAGTGTAGCATCATATTTACCAAAAGGCTGTTTGTTATTTCCCCAGGCTGGGATCACTTCAATTGTTTTGGCAAAGCCTCCGGCATCGTGCAGAAAAACACAATGACCTGCCGTGAGCAATACGCGCGGACTAATGAAGCAGGCGGTGCCCGCATATTGTGAGCCCGACTGTGATGTAATTACCAGGGCAGCAATTTTTCTCCAGGGAAACTCCGTTGGGTCGGGCACTTTCTTCCGATCATCATTACCGATAATGAGTTCGAGGGTCTGGTCTCCGAAAGAACCCACAGCGGCATCCGACAATGTGCGGGTGGTGGCTGTTTCTTTTGTAACGGTAAGTTCGCTCACGCCATTTTTAGCAAGCGGGTTCAACTCGGTATAGGTTGCAAAAGCATTACCTGCAACGGGTTGTGCTGGTGCTGTGATGGCAGCCGCTTCGGTTTCAGAATCTTCTTCAGGAACATACGTGTCGCTGGAGATCAATTCATCCAGGTCTTTGATCGTTAAAACAGGTTCGGGCATATCAATATGTTTTGGTTAGGCAATCTGTATAGCGGATCGGCCTTCGTTAACAAGCTTTACCCTTCTGTCAGTATATTTCACACATCCAACAAGCGTTGTCACAACAGCCAATTCAAACAACCGCCATCTTCTGTGGCGTAGCAATTTTTATTTTTTAAATATATACTTGTTTTGATTCCAGGTGGGCTTTGATCAAATAACAGCGATCGGGTGGGTCAAGGAATCTATATCGAAGATACTCGTTTACCGCCTCTTCGTCAATAGCAGTATATTAATTCTGTGTAAATAAAGAATGGACAGGTGTAGCCACGTGTGTTCCCGGTATGCAACTTTCTTCTAGTATAAATACCTATGGCTTAGTAAAATCACGATACATTCCTCCGTATAAATACGGATTCCCCTTGTAATGCTGCTGGTATAATCGTGTGTTAATTTTGCGCCCATGGATACCAAAGGGAATTTTCCTTATCAAAATACTTCACTGGTTAGTCTGCCAAAAGAAAAATGGAAAGATATACCGGGCTTTGAAGGACTCTATAGAATTTCTAATTACGGCCGCGTAAAATCTGTGCCGCGCGAACGCGTCATGAACTCACCTCATGGCGGAGTGTACATGTCGAAAGAGATGATCCGTAAATCCAAGCTCGATGTAAAGCTGAACAAAACCATCGGGCAGAATCTGTATACGTTGCTGATCACACTATATAAGGAAGGGAGGATCTATCATTTCTCCGTAGCACGCCTCGTATACTATACTTTTGGAAAAGCGTTCGATCTTGACGATCATTCTATATACATCTCGTACAATGATCATGACGGACGAAATGTACATATATCCAACCTCGTTAAAACGGATATACAGACGATCAAACTTCTTTCGTACGAGAAGGGCAGAGCGGTGAGTCACCTTTCCGTGTTAAGCAAACCGGTAACACAGTTTGATACGCAGGGTAATCCTGTTGAAAGTTATCCCAGCATGTATGAAGCGGGCAAGCGCACCGGGCTGAACGAACGAAATATAGCTGCAGTAGTAAGCGGCTCCGATCACATGTATAAAGGTTTTTTCTGGAAGGCCGGTATACATAAACGCAAGCTCGATCTGAGCAAGATCAGTCGCAATGCCGAGCAGGATATGATCAACGTAGGGTTGAAGAAACGCCTGGGGCTCAAGAAAGTTGATTTGGCAAATCCTCCTGCCTATCTGAATCTTTCTACACAAAGTATGAAGGGTGAACGCTGGCACGATGTGCCCGGGTATAAAGGACTATACCAGGTGTCGTCTGTAGGCAGGGTAAAAGCGCTGAAGAAAATTTCAGAAGGCAAGCAGCAGAAGTGGATGCCCGAACGCATACAACGCCTTACTATCGACTTCAGGCTTGGTCCTAAAGGAAAGGAAATTCCCGGAAGCGCATTTGCCTGCATGGCGAGCAATGGTGTAAAGAAGCTTATCTCCGTTCCGCGCCTGGTATATTTTCTGTTCGTAAAGAAATTTGATATAACCGATTCAACATTGCGTGTTTACTATAAAGATGGCAACTCACTGAATCTGCATCATTCTAACCTCATGCTGAAGCGCGGAGTATGGTCGTTTAAGAAAGTGCGAGAGCGAAAGTAACTCTTGTTGAAATATAGTTGCATATAGTATAGGTGTACTATATTTTATTGATTGTAAAAGAAAACCACTGTAAAAATTAGTTGCCGGGTTAGTGGCCATAGAATCGTTGGCTGCAAGCGAGTGCAAAAGTGCACCGTATGGTTATACAGGGCTGTTGGCAAAATTTACTATATACTGCAGAAAGGTTGCGTTTTTAGCTTCTTTGTGATTAAAAAATATATAGTTCGCAACCCGCAACATTCCGGTCGAAAGAAAAGTTTAACAGGTATCGAAACATACTTTATTTGTTCCGATATACATTGAATACAATAGAAATTATCTCAAACTATACCAGTCCTGTTCCCGGGGCGGTATCACATCCGGAACTGATCTTTTACTTCCTCATCCGGCATCAGCATAATCCTGTTACGATCATCAGCGATCTCTGATAGGTGTCGCTATATATACTTTACCTTAAAAACTTATAAAACAATTTATTAAAATCTAACTATGGAAAATTCTATGTTAAGTTATCTGTGGATACCCTTTGTGGTAATCTGTCTTGTGTTGTATAAATATATACTGCGATTCCTCTTTGGGATGGTTATCGTGCCGGAAGACCGGATCGGGTTGGTTACCAAGAAATTCGTATTGTTTGGTGAGCACCGTGAGTTGCCCGATGGCCGGATTGTAGCCACAAGGGGTGAAGCAGGTTTTCAGGCGAAGACGCTTGCACCAGGACTATATTTCTGGATGTGGGTATGGCAGTACGAAGTAAATATGGAACAGTTTACCATTATACCCGAAGGTAAGATCGGTCTTGTGCTGGCGAAAGACGGTGCCGAAATACCCACCGGAAATATACTCGGCCATCGTGTAGACAGCGATAACTTTCAGGATGCCGAAAAGTTTTTGAACAACGGTGGTCAGCGTGGTAGACAATCAACCTATATCACGTCCGGTTCATATCGTATCAACACATTACTTTTCCAGTTATCGATCACCGATATGGTGCGCATACAGGAAAGTCGTGTAGGTATAGTTACTACGCTGGATGGTTTGCCGATCGATGCCGGACAAATAGCGGGTACTACTGTAGAAGGTCACAACAACTTCCAGGACTTTGATAAGTTTATCAAGAACGGTGGTAATCGTGGTTTGCAGCCGCAGGTAATTCTGGCGGGTTCATATAACCTGAATCCGTGGGCTGTGCAGGTAGAAGAAATACCGATGACCGAGATCGCGATCGGATATGTGGGTGTAGTAATCTCCTATATAGGGCAGGATGGCCATGACCTTACCGGTGCGGAATTTAAACACGGTAACATTGTGCAGAAAGGTTTTAAAGGTGTGTGGCTGGAGCCACTTGGCCCCGGTAAATATCCGATCAATAAATATACTATGAAAGTAGAACTGGTGCCTACTACCAACCTCGTGTTGAACTGGGCAAGTGCAAGAAGTGAAGCACACAACCTGGATAAAAATCTTTCTACGATCACAGTGCGATCAAAAGACGGTTTCCCTTTTAACCTGGATGTGGCGCAGATCATACACGTACCCACTACAGAAGCTCCTAAAGTAATTGCACGCTTCGGTAACATGATCAACCTGGTATCGCAGGTATTGGAACCTACGATTGGTAACTACTTCCGTAACTCCGCGCAGGATAGTGACGTGATCGCCTTCCTGAGTACACGTAAAGAACGGCAGGAGTCTGCGAAGTTTCATATCAAAAAAGTATTGGATGAGTATAACGTAAATGCCGTAGATACACTGATAGGAGACATTGTTCCTCCGGAGTCGCTGATGAAAACATTGACCGATCGTAAGATTGCCGAGGAACAAAAAATCACATACGAAACACAGAAGAAGGCGCAGGAAACACGCCAGGGTATGGAGAAAGAAACTGCGATTGCCGATATGCAGAAAGATATAGTGCGTGCACAGCAAAGTGTAGAGATAGCCGAGCGCACTGCCAACGCTGCCGTGAAAAAATCGGAAGGTGATGCTGCCAGTGTAAAACTCTCGGTAAGTGCCGAAGCGGAAGCAACCAAGATGCGTGCACACGCAGAAGCCGAAGCTACCAAGGCAAGAGCACAAGCCGACTCTGAAGCTATAAAACTGAAAGCTTCTGCACAGGCCGAGCAGATATCCGTAACCGGTAATGCAGAAGCGGAGAAGATACTCGCGATTGGTAAATCTACTGCAGAAGCATACGAGCTCGCAGTGAAAGCACTCGGTGGCGAAAACTTTACGAGATACAAGATCACCGAAGAACTTTCGAAAGGTCACATCAAATTGATACCGGATGTGTTGATTGGAGGAGGCACGAACAGCAATGGAAGTGCTATGGACGGACTTCTCGGATTAAAACTGATGGAGATGATGGATCCAAAGAAAAACGATCCGAACAAAAAGTAATCATGCATAAATTGTATAGTGCTAAAAGGGCGGCAACTGCTGCCCTTTTTTTATGACTATGTGCTTTTAGTCTGGTAGTGATTACTCGTTACAACGCCTAAAATAGGAGAAACTCTATTTTATTATGACCGCTTAAAAATCTGGCCTGGTATATCAATGGAATAGTTTTGTATATTAGGAATGTTGCTGCACGTAATCTCCGGCCACCAAATCCGGAGAACAGGCAACACCTCTTGCCTGTCATTCTAAGCTATATATACTCTGTACGTTTTGGTTAACCAACACTGTTATGTATGCCATTGTTCGCTATACCATTGTATTGATCCTTGTTAGTTTGTTGCATTCGGGAACCTCCTGGTCGCAAACGAAGAATATAGTCTTCAGACATTTGAACACATCGAATGGCCTGTCGCAGGATCATGTAAACGCCATCCTCAAAGGAAATAAAGGTTTTATGTGGTTTGCTACCGATGAAGGCCTGAATAAATATGACGGCTATAAATTCTCGGTTTATCGTCACGATCCCAACGATACACTTTCCATCAGTAATAATTATGTATACGATCTGCTCGAAGACGAAGAGAATCATGTGTGGATTGCCACAGGCAGCGGACTTGATTTGATGGATCGCGAGCGCGATATATTTATACACTACAGTCCCACCGATTCTGTAATATCCGTACGCGATATATACCAGGATAGCAAGAGGAGAGTATGGATTGGTACTACTACGGGGCTATATCTTTTTAACAGGAATACGAAAACATTTCAACAGTATCTATATAACGATAATGGTCAATTCAGTTTGAACCAGAATTTTATCTACGGGATAACACAAGATCCTGGTGGTGACCTGTGGATTGCCACACAGGATGGCTTGAACAGGTTCAACCCGGAAAAAGGGCAGTTTGTCAAAAGATATATACATAACCCGGCTGATCCGGTCAGTATTGGTGCCAACTGGATAAAGAGTGTATATACCGATGCGAGTGGGAATGTATGGATCGGAACACAGGGAGGTGGTATAGCGTTGTTTAATCCTGCTACGAATACATTTAAAAATTTTCAACATGATCCGTCCAATGCACATAGTATAGGGTATAACGATATACTTTCCTTTGCAGAAGATGCCACCGGTAAACTCTGGATAGGCACAGAGAATGGCGGTGTAAGTATACTGGATGAGAAGCGAAATTCGTTTGCCACGTATCGACACGATCTGTTTGATGACAACAGCGTCAGTAACAATTCTATCTATAGTATATATAAAGATGATATCGGTAATATGTGGATAGGCACCTGGTCGGGTGGCGTTAACTTTGTTCCACGCTTTGGTGAAAAGTTTGAGCGATATACACAGTTGCCCAATAGCAAGGGACTTTGCAATAGTATAATTTTATCTGTTACCGGCGATAGCAAGGGCAACATCTGGATCGGTACAGATGGCGGTGGATTGAACCGGTTTAATCCTGTATCCAAAACATTTACCTGCTATCGTCATGATGAAAGTAACAGCAACAGCCTTGCAAGCGATTATGTACTCTCGGTGGTGGAGGTAAAGCCAGGTATATTAGCGTTGGGATATCATCGTGGTGGTTTTGATCTGTTCGATACCAACACCGGTATATTTACACACCATATGCCCGGGAAAGATAATCCACGGAGTTTAGCAGCTACAACTATTACTGCTGTGTTTAAAGGAAGCGATTCGCGGTTGTGGGTTGGTACTTGGGGTGGAGGTATAGGGCTATATCACCCGGAGAGTCGTGACTTTACCTGGTACCAGCAGAACCCGCGCGATAAAAAAAGTTTGAGCGATAATTTTATACATTGTATTGGCGAAGATGCCGAAGGAAATATATGGGTAGGCACCGGCTCGGGGCTTAACAAACTCGATCGGCACACCGGGCAATTCACACACTTTCGCAACAACTTATCAGATACAAAAAGTTTAAGTCATGATGTAGTGGAAACTATATTGCTGGATCACAACAAGCACATGTGGTTTGGTACAGCAGGAGGTATAAGTCTGTATGACGCGAAGACGAATACCTTTACCTCGTATACCGAGAAGGCCGGACTTCCCAATAACATGATCCGGAGTATACTGGAAGACGATCATGGTAATCTCTGGATCAGTTCCAACAAAGGTCTTTCACGCTTCAACCCCGACACGAAGTCTGTAAGAAATTATAGTACAGCCGATGGTCTTCAGGGAAATGAGTTTAAATCGCACTCGTGCTATAAAGCCAGGACCGGTGAAATGTTTTTCGGAGGACCTAACGGACTCAATGCTTTTTACCCGGTTAGCTTGCAGGACAATACATTTATACCCCCGGTATATCTTACCGATTTCCAGATATTTAATCGCTCTATCTCCGTGCACAGCGAAGATTCTGTTCTGAAAAAACATATCAACCAGGTAAAGGAAATCCGGTTGGCGCATAATCAATCCGTATTTACCCTGGAGTTTGCTGCCCTGAATTATATACTTCCGGAAAAGAACCAGTATGCATATAAACTGGAGGGTTTTGATAAAGAGTGGAATTATGTAGGGAACAAACGCACGGCCACGTATACCAACCTGGACCCTGGCGAATATACATTTCACGTAAGGGGCTCGAATAACGATGGATTATGGAATGAAGATGGTGCACGTGTTAAAATCATCATTACGCCTCCTTACTGGTATAGATGGTGGTTTCGCGTGCTGATGGTGTTTCTGGTAGTGGGAGGTATATATCTTTTTGTGCGCATCCGCGTGCATCGTGTTCATAAACAAAAACAGGAACTCGAACACCAGGTAAAAGTACGCACCATGGAAGCCGTGCAGCGAAAAGAAGCGTTGGAGGAGCAAGCTGAGAACATGTATGCACTGAATGAACAATTGCAGGCTCAAACCGATTTTTTGAAGAGTATAAATGACGAGATACAGGAGCAGCGTATAGCAGCCGAAACCGCCCGCGAAGAAGCAGAGAATGCCAATCGTGCCAAGAGTATATTTCTGGCCACGATGAGTCATGAAATACGAACACCGATGAATGGCGTAATCGGCATGGCTTCGCTGCTGGCGGAGACAAATCTTACGCAGGAGCAGCGCGAGTACGCCGAGATCATCAGGAGCTCGGGAGAAAGTTTGCTCGGGGTGATCAATGATATACTGGATTTCTCCAAGATAGAATCCGGTAAAATGGAATTGGAGAATAAAGATTTTAACCTGCGCAGCTGTGTGGAAGATGTGCTGGATTTGTTCGCTAATAAGGCTGCCGGTATAGGACTTGATCTGATATACCAGCTGGATCATGATGTGCCGGATCACATTATAGGCGATAGTCTACGGTTACGACAGATACTGATAAACCTGGTAGGGAATGCGGTAAAGTTTACACACCAGGGAGAAATTTTTGTAAGTATACATGTACAAAGTAAAGAGGGAAATGAATATGAACTGCGTGTAGAAGTGCACGACACAGGTATAGGTATACCGGCCGATAAATTAGATCGCCTCTTCCGCGCCTTCTCGCAGGTAGATGCTTCTACTACACGCAAATATGGAGGCACCGGATTAGGGCTTGCGATATCAGAGAAACTGGTAGGACTAATGCGAGGAAGAATATGGATAGAGAGCACCGTAGGCAAGGGTACTACATTTTTCTTTACGATACGCACGCAGTTGAGTGAGCAACCCGTGCAAGCCTACGTGCATGATAAAGATGCGCTGGCCAATAAAAAGATATTGATTGTAGATGACAATGCTACGAATCGTCTGATACTCAAAAATCAATTGGGATTCTGGAATGCTATACCTATACTTTCTACCTCCGGAAAAGAAGCGCTGGATATACTGCAGCGAACGCGCGACTTTGATCTGGTACTAACAGATATGCAAATGCCGGAGATGGATGGTTTGCAATTGGGCAAGCGCATTCGCGAGCTATATGCGCATATACCGGTAATTTTGCTGAGCTCCATCGGTGATGAACGCAACGAACAATTCAATCAGGTATTCTCTTCAGTGTTGTCTAAACCGGTAAAGCAAAATACACTGTATAAAAATATACTGATGACTCTCCGGAAAAATGACAAGCCTTCAGCGCAGGAAGACAAGACGGCACGAACATTACGCGATGACTTTGCGCTGCAATATCCTTTGCATATACTCATTGCAGAAGATAACCCGGTAAATCAAAAACTCGCCCGGCATGTACTGAATAAATTAGGATATACTCCCGATATTGTATCCAATGGACTCGAAGCGCTCGAAGCACTGGCCGCATCGCGACATAACCTGATACTGATGGATGTGCAGATGCCTGAGATGGATGGCCTGGAAGCCTCGCGCAAAATTCGCGAACAACCCGGCACACAACCTGTAATTATAGCCATGACGGCTAATGCTATGCAGGGCGATCGTGAGCAATGTATAAAAGCCGGCATGAACGACTACATAAGCAAGCCCGTAAACCTCGAAGAACTCATGAAGACGCTACAGAAGTGGGCACTAAGTTTACAGACGAAGCAAGAAGCTTAGAAACGTAAAGTATAAAGCTTAAAGTAGAGCGACCCTTACTTTCATCTTTTTCAGCTATATATCTGCGTTCATCCCGATAGCTATCGGGATCAGCGGGAAACAAAATCAGTTTTCTGCTTTTGGCGCTCAGCGTTACTGCATTCCCGTTACAACACAAGTATATAAGGGAGATTTGAATGGTGTGAGTTTGCAGGTTGGATTTAAGACACCACTTCAGTGAACGTTCCTCGTTACCCGTTATTCGTGAATTGTTATGAGTTGATAGAATAACACTAACGTTTAGCAGAGAACACCTCCCGATCACGACTGATCAATTGATAGTCGTTATCCATCTTATTTGCCGAAAAGTAATTTTCCAGCATACTATATCTTTCGGGTAAATTAAATTTAAGGTTCCAGTATAATTTTTTCAGGCATTCGGAACAAAGTCTGTTCGGTCGTGAATCAGATTCCACTACACTGTTGGAACCATTCATCACACAAACAGCATGTGTACAATGTTCGCACGAAAACATGTGACCGATCTCGTGTGAAGATGTTTTGATCAATCGTTGCAGGCAAAGTGTATAACTGGAAGAATCCACCGGTCCGTCAGTATACCAGTATATAGATGAAACACCAACGCGTTTTTTTAATCTGGCTTGGCCAAAAACAAAATTCCAGGAATCGGCCGGGTAAAGATCATTGACTGTGATGGCCATGATCACGATGGCATCCTGTGGAATATTTTTCTCCAGGTAGTCCATAATGTAGGTGGTGAGAAATTGCTCGTGACCGTCTTCCCGTAATCTTCGTGCAGTGGATGGAATAATCGAATCCTCAATGGCGGGTTGAATGATGATTTCCAAACCAAAAAATATCCGGAGATATTCTGCGGTTGATTTAATCAGCTCCTGTTGCAGAGCAGAAAATGTTCCTACAGGTTGCAGGTATATTTTCTTTTGAACTTCATTGGGAGAAACAGGTTTGAATTTTATGTATTGTTCAAATGACTGACCCTTCTCCTCATGCTCGTATAGCCAATCGCCAGGT
>NZ_DATCSD010000268.1:0-24342 GCF_036568665.1 Ohtaekwangia sp.
ACCTGTACCGGCAGTGTTTCCAGTTTATCGATGTTGGTATAGAAGTTGCCATTAAAACTTTCGAAGCTCAGGTTGGCCCCCAGTCCTTTCTGGAACAGCGCATTGATATCGCCATTAAGGGAATAGAAGCGGCAGTCTTTCTTGGGGTTCAATGTATACTCTACATCTACATCGCCATTGATGGTGCTTGCCTCTGCTTCGCGCACCAGGTTCGTAAGTTTGATGCTCCCGTTAATGTTATTGGCGAGCACTACACCATTTACCCCCTGCACTGATACATCTCCGTTGTTAATGGTACTTACATCGATATGTATACTGGCCGGAACTTTCACTACAAAATCAAGACGATAATCATACTCTTCATTGCAGTTTCGGCAATTGTTATTCCAATTGTAGCCCCAGTCGCGCTTGTTCTTTCCTCGCTTGTCGGTGCGCTTTCCAAAATTAGAGCAGCCGCCCTCCGAATATAGTATAATACTATCGGCACGATCTATTACACCTAACTGTATTTCCTGTTTACCTTTCTCCAGCCGGGCTTCTGTTTTAGCATATACCGACTTGGTTACTTCCACCAGAATTTTATCACCGGTATAGCCTTCTACTTTAATAGAACCGTTGATGTTGGCAATCATCAGTGCATTATCTGCACTCTTCTTTTCGAACGTAAATGTTTTGGATATTTTTTCTGTATGTGTTTGCGCGTGCAAACCTGCCGCGATCAGCAGCAAACAGATCTGTAATAATGTCTTCATGGGATTATAGAGTTAGTGATTATTCGATCAGCTTATAACCTGAATACTTTCTTTGATCTTTTTCTTTACCTCCAGCGGAGTCTTCTTATTGTCGAGTAATTTTTCCAATTCCTTTACCGATGATTTTACCTGTAGTGTGGCCATCAATTCGGCCAGTTCTACCTGCACGAGTGGCGATTGTTGCTGGGCGATGGAACGGATAAGTGCTTCGCGTACTTCACTATTTCTTGCATAGCCTTTCAATACATCCAGTGCTGCAAGCCTTACGTTTACGTTGCTGTCGTTGTTCAATGTCTCGATCAACGCAACGGTAACTTTACTGCTCACCTGGTCCATCTCCTGTGTAAGACTCACCGCTTTGAGACGCTCGGTAGCCGATTCTTTTTCGAGAAGAGAAAGCATCATCATCTCTTTCAAATCTGTTACCTGCTGACTGAGCATTTCTATTTGTCCGGAATCACTCGCAGCACCCGTTGAAGGACGCACCCAAAAACCTATTGCCAATCCAGCCAGTAGGGCCACCGTTGCAAAAGCAAGCTTCGGCATCAGTTCAGGCCATGCAAAGAACTGCCTCCACGAAAATGCTTTACTGCTCTTTTTTTCCTGCGCCAGCATCCGGTAGAATTTATCATCCAGTTCCAGCGAAGGCATCGGTGATTCTACGTGCATGATCTGATCGTGCAGTTGTTGCATATCTTCCAGGTCATGAAGTTCGATCACACCATCCTCCAGCCATTTCTCAATGATCTTCAGGTCGTCTGCACTGGTTTGTCCAGCGCGGTACTTCGTCAGCATTGCATCTATACTTGTTCGTTCCATACTATATTTTATTTTTCATTAACCGTTATCGGTTACCGTTAACGATTAACCATTGACGGTTAACAGATAACGGCTAGAATTTGGCTTCCAGCTTTTGATACATCTCCTTCAATTCCTGCAGTGCGCGGAATACCTTTACCTTTACCGCGCCTTCAGAACATCCGAGTATCTCGCCTATCTCTTTATACTTCTTGTCCTGGAATTTACTCAGCACTAATATTTCGCGTTTCTCTTCGGGCAACCTGTCCATGGCCATGGAGAGCAAATGCATTTCCTCTTCCTGTTGCAATGATGAAGCGCGATTGTCATCACTGCCGAGGCGATCCTGCCAGGTTTCGAGCGAGTCTTTAGCAGTAATCTTATTCTTCCGGAAATGGTCGTGACTTACATTGCGCGCAATGTGAAACATCCATGTTCTGAAGTCGCCCTCTCCGCGGAAGAGATAGCGATACTTCAGTATCCGGTAGAAAACATTCTGCACGAGATCTTCGCTGAGGTCTGCATCTTTATTCATGTGGTAGAAAAAACCGAACAAAGGTTTCTTATACCGCTCGAAAAGCAGGCTCAGTTTATCGACATCGCCATCCCTGACTTTAAGCATCAGGCTGTTATCCGTTAGTGCGTCCAATTCAGAAGGTAAAGTTTTCAAGATGGGTAACTTAAGGTTTTACGGATGGTTACACGGCTTTGTAAAGTTTCTTAAAATTTATGTTTCCATGAAATTGTATTCGCGGGCAAGCCTGTAATTGTATTCTGTACACCACAAACCTTTTGGAAAATTATAGGTCATTCAAAGAATTTATCTTATCTTCCTATAGCCCATCCGATGAAAACCACGAGTATTGTTGTACTTCTGGCAAGCTCTGTATTGCTTACCGGCATCAGCGCTGTTATTACGCGCTACGCGGTTCAGGACAGCCGTGATCGGGTGAATTGGGTCTTCCATACATACGAAGTGATCAACCGTGCATCCGATATTCTTTCTACGCTAAAGAATATAGAATCCAATCAGCGAAGGTATATGCTAACAGGCAGCGTTGGCCCTCTGAAAGATATAGAGGCCGGCCACCGTACGTTGCTTCAGCTAATCGATTCATTGCAACATAAGGTGGCCGATAACCCGCAGCAAACATGGCTGTTAAAAAAGAAACTTGTGCCTGCTATAACACGCAAGCTCGATCACATCTATACTGTTTCTACCATCTATAAACACAGCACAAAGAACGATGCTCTTTTTCTGAAAGAACAAAATGAAGAAAAAGCATTAACCGACAGTATCGAAACATGGCAGGCGCTCTTTATTGAGCACGAAAAAAATTTACTGACCGATCGTCTCCTGCAGGTAGCCACTACACATAAACGCCAGAATGTTATTCGCTATACCAGCTTCTCGCTGATAGCACTGGCTTCGGTACTGGCACTGATTACTATTTTGCAGAAAGAAAAAAAGAACACGCAGCTCATCTCTGCAATGAACAACGTGAATGAAACACTCGAGAAGAAAGTAAAGCAGCGAACCTACGAATTACAGAAGCAGTTTAACGTAACCGAAGAACTGAACGAAGAGCTGCAACAGAATATGGAAGAACTTGAATCGTTCTACGAAGCATTACAGATACGAAATATAAAAGCAGAAGATGCGCTGGCCGAGGTGCAGGATCTCTATAACAATGCCCCCTGCGGATATCACTCCCTCGCTCCTGACGGCACTATATTGCGCATGAATGAAACAGAGTTGAACTGGCTGGGATATACTTCAGAAGAGGTGTTGGGTAAAATGCATGTTACTGCTATACTGGTTCCGGATGAACATCAATCGTATTATAACGACTTCAATTCATTTAAAGAACATGGTTTTATACACAACAAGGAACATACTTTTTTGCGAAAAGACGGTAGTACGTTTCCCATACTGCTAAACGCTACCGCTATATATGATGAGCAGGGTGAATATGTGATGAGCCGCGGAACTGTGATTGATATCAGCGAACGCAAAGAAGCCGAAGAACAACTTCGCGAGTTCAACAAGAAGCTCATGCACTTCAACGAAGAGAAGAATAATTTTCTGGCTGTAGCAGCACATGATCTGAAAAGCCCGATCAATAATATTATCGGTCTTACTTCCCTGATCAATATGAGCAAGCAGGATTTACCGGGCGATATACAGGAGTATATTCGGCACATTCAGCGCTCGTGCAGTAACATGCAGTCGCTTATCATTAACCTGCTCGACATTAACAAGATTGAACAAGGCTCGATGGAACTCAAACCTGAGCTTATCAACATCAGCAGTTTTATGCGGCAGCATATTCATGGTTTCCGCGAGCACTCTACTGCCAAGAATATAACGCTCACACTGGAAGATCACCAGGCTGTCAATACCTTTATCACGACCGATCTATCGGCCTTGCAACGTATACTTGACAATCTTCTTTCAAATGCAATCAAGTTCTCCCCTAAAAATAAAAATGTTACCCTGCGTGTTCAGCAGGATCTGGCTATGCTCAGAATCGAAGTAGAAGATCAGGGCCCCGGTATACCTCCTGAGGAAATCGGTTTACTGTTTCGGAAATTTAAAAGACTAAGTGCCCGCCCTACCGATGGCGAAAGCTCTACAGGTCTTGGCCTCTCTATCGTAAAACAACTGGTACAGGTATTAAAAGGAAAAATTTCAGTAGAGAGCAAAGTTGGCAAGGGCACAACGTTCGTGGTAGAGCTGCCACTGATCTATATTGAGAGTGACCGTGTGCCGCAGCCCGTTATCTAACTGCTCTTCGCTGACATCCATCTATATTATAGATCCGGAGCGAAATATACCTTACGAATTACGAATAGAGGAAAGTTTGTTGCGTTCGTCCTGCAGCTCACGCGAAAGCTTGGTTTGTTTCTCCATCGCCCTGCGTTTATACTCTTCATACTCATTGGTGAGCATGTTGATGGTGAGTTTCTTTTCGTGCAGTGATTTTGTAATCACCTTCATGCGACCAATAAAAGTAACGATCACGAAAGCCAGTCCGGCCACGAGTATCGCTACAATGGTAAGAAATACATTCTTGTCGAAATCTATACCGAGCACTGATATATGGGTGCTGTCGTGCAGCGAAGCCGCCACGGATTGCTCCTTTTTTTGCATAGCCGTTTTAGCATCGGCTACCTGTGCATTTAGCTGGGCTATGGTTTTCTTGGCATCGCGAATGGCTACATCTTTAGCCAGTAATGAATCGCGCGTAATTTTCCAGACTCCGTCCAGCACACTTTCCTTCACCACTTTATATTCCTTAAAGGTTTGCGCTTTGGCCTTCATAATGCTGAAGCGCTCGCGCAGCGTGTAGTTCTCAGGCGGAGGCTGTACCTCGGTGGTGGCAGGTTGCTGAGCGAATGAAAATTGAAAAGCCAACAGATATACCCACAGTGCCACAAAGTTTTTCAGTATTTTCATAAGCGAACTGGTTGAATAGTTTTTGCAACTTACATTATCTTCATTCCTTTTGCCAGCCTAATTATATTAACCGTGAATCTGTTCGATCAAAGTCTTATCGTAAGGGACGAAAGGCAATGATGTGCCTGGTTTCCCGATGATTAAGCCATTGCTGAAAGCCAAAAACAGAAAGCCGAAGCCGGAATTTACTCGCGATTAACGAATAGTGAATATCGAACAAGGAATATCGAATGCAGAAGTACTGCCCATAGTAGCGGACGCCTACTTCCATCCCTCCTCAATACCCAGTCCGAACAAAGCGAAATCGTACTTTACCGGATCTATAGGGTCGAACTGGCGGAGGTTGGCGGTAAGTTCGAGCGCAGTTTGCCAGTCGGTTTGTTTTCTGCGGATGAGTTTGAGTTTACGCGCTACACGATCTACGTGCAGATCGCACGGACAGATCAGTTGTGCAGGTTTGATTTTTTTCCAGATGCCGAAATCAACACCCTTATCATCTTGCCGCACCATCCAGCGCAGGTACATCACCAGGCGCTTGCAGGTAGACTTCCGCGAAGGAGAAGGTATATGTTTACGCGTTCGCTGCGGTGCATCTTCCAGACTGAAGAACAATTGCTGAAACTGATCGAGGCCTTTCTCGATCGTATCCTGACCAGCTATATAGAAAGCTTCTTCCAGTGATTTATGATTCTGATAAAACCATCGCAATGCTTCCAGGAAATATAGTGTATCCGTTGCGTTAAAGGTACGATGCTTAAATTCCAGCAGCGGTTTCAGGTCCTGTTCGGAATGATGAAGTATAAATTGATGCGGCTCGTTGTCCATCATCGCCATCAACTGCCGGCATTTGTTAATGATCGTTTTTCGTTGCCCCCACGCCAGCACGGCTGCAAATAAACCGGCTATCTCTATATCCTGTTTCTTCCGAAACATGTGCGGAATAGAAACCGGATCGTTCTCTATAAACCCCGGACGATTATATAGCGCTACTTTCTCATCCAGAAATTCTTTCAATTCTACGGTCGTCTGCTTCGCTCGCTTCACGTTCTGTTTTTTCTCAAGGATACTATATTTCGCTGGAATAAAATAGCTGCTGCATTCATTCGCTGTTAATGGTTCTCCGTTAGTCGTGTGTGAGTGCGGAGTGAGGAAACAAAATCCAGCCAAGAGCCTGCCAATAACGATTAACGGATATACTATTAACGACTAACGATTAAGAGAGAACCACCAACGACTACCGAACTTTTACTATCTTGCTCTCAAACCTGCGGATCGTTATGAAGAAATTTCTCAAGTACTTTGCCCTTACCCTGTTGTTGCTCATTGTGGTTGCTATAGTATATATACTGGCAACATTCCCGCCTATTATGACCGGGATGGCTGCCAAGACGATGTGCTCATGTGTATTTGTTACCAACCGTGAACCGGCCAGTGTAGTGGAGCAGGAGTTCCAGGTATTTCCGGGAATGCCATCTTTACCGTATGAAGTTAATCGTGAAGATTCTTCTGTGTCGGTAACCATGTTCTGGAAAACCGGTAAAGCTATATATCGCAAAGGGCTTGGCTGTACCTTGCTCGCAGAGATGGATGAAGAAGCCGTGCGCGCGCAACCCGTCAGACGACCCCAACCAGCTATTACCAACCAGGATACTATTGCCTGGCCATCGGGCAACCTGGTAAAAGATACATTGCTCGCTGGTATAGATTATGGTAAAGTGCGTGAAGCGGTGAACCAGGCATTCGCAGATGTTGATCCGAAGAACCCGGTGTTTACGCATGGCGTAGCCGTTGTATACGATGGCCACCTGATAGCCGAGCAATATGCCACCGGGTATACCTATAACAGTCGCATGATGGGCTGGTCAATGACCAAGAGTATAACCAACGCACTGATCGGTATACTGGTAAAAGAAGGGAAACTCAAGATCGATGAAGCTGCGCCCGTGGCCGAATGGAGAAATGATGAGCGCAGTAAAATTACACTCAACAATTTACTGCAGGCCAGCAGCGGACTCGAGTGGTCGGAATCTTACTTCTCTCCTACAGCCGACTTCCACCAGATGTTTATCAAGAGTGATGATAAGGCTGCGTATGCGGCTGCACGTAAATTGAAATACGAGCCCGGCACATTCTTTCAATACTCCAGCGGCACAACGAATATACTTTCACGCATCATCCGGCAAACCGTAAGCGACAGTGCTTACTATCGTTTTCCCTATGAAAAGCTGTTCCATCGTATCGGTATGAACACGGCTATCATTGAGCCGGATGCTTCCGGTACATTTGTCGCTTCGTCTTATTCGTTTGCATCGGCACGCGACTGGGCCCGCTTTGGTCTGCTATATCTCAACGATGGTATATGGAATGGAGAACGTATACTTCCGGAAGGCTGGGTGAAGTATTCTACAACGCCTGCGCCATCCGCCAAAGCGCGTCAGTATGGAGCACAGATATGGCTGAACCTTGGTGATCCCTACAACCCGCAGGTAGTAGAATATCCAGGTTTACCGGCTGAAGCCATTATCTTCGATGGCTTCGAAAAGAATTTTGTAGTGATCGTGCCTTCTAAAAAACTCGTAGTGGTTCGCCTGGGTGTAACGCACAACAAAAACTTCAGTCTTGCAAATCTGGTCAACGGAATTATAGCGGGGCTTCCGAATTAATCAACCGGGTAATGTATACCGAGTATAGCACGGATGCGATCCAGTGTCTGCATTTGTTGCAGCGTATCCTGGTGTGTCATCACCGGACTTTCGGTTAGTCCTTTACGAAGACACTCGCCCACATGCCGCGCTTCAAACTGGTAGCCGTATCCATCTTCGCGATATACTTCTATAGGCTCCGGTGCATCTTTACCCATGGCAATCTCCAGTTTGCTAATGGCATTGTGAAAACGATTCTTCAATAACAATCGTCCTTCAGTGCCGGCTATAACAGCTTCCACCGGTGTATGTGCCGAGAGTGTTGCCGAAAGTGTAGCGATTGCTCCCGAAGAAAATTTCATCAGCATAGAACATTGTTCATCTACACCCGTGTCGTATAGGGTAGCCGTTGCCTGTATATCGGTTGGCATGCCCAGTAATGATTGCGCAAGGAATACGGGATATATACCTATATCCAGCAAGGCGCCCCCTCCTAACAAAGGACTGGTTAAGCGTGGAGCTACAGGAGGCTCGGGATTAAAACCAAAGTCTGCTTGTATCCATTTTATTGGCCCGAGTTTGCCTGACTGAATGATCTCTGTTACTTTTTGATATTGCGGCAGGAACTTCGTCCAGAAAGCTTCCATAATAAAAACTTTCCGCGCGTGTGCAATTTCTATTACTTCTTTTGCCTGGCGACTGTTAAGTGTAAAGGCTTTTTCGCAAAGCACAGCTTTACCATGCTTCAAACAAAGCAAGGCATGTTCGTGATGCAAACCATGCGGTGTGGCTATATAGATCACATCCACCTCGGGCGATGTTACCAGTGCTTCGTATGTAGTAAAGAATGTTGCAGCTCCAAACTGTTCGGCAAAAGCTTTTGCACGGGCTTCATCACGCGCGGCTACTGCAACCAATGAAGCGTCTTCCACCAGCTTCAAGTCGTTTGCAAACTTGTGAGCAATCTTGCCACATCCTAAAATTCCCCAACGAATTGTTCGCGCCATATTTTGTGTCGATCGTTTGATGTTCGTGGTAAATTAAAGAATATTGGCGGATGGCAAAAAGCGGCACACACTTTCACTTTAAACGGTTCTCTGTAGCACACGACCGGTGCTCTATGAAGGTGGGCACCGATGGTGTATTACTCGGTGCCTGGACAGATATACAATCGGCACAAACTATACTCGACATTGGCACGGGCACGGGTGTTATTGCGCTGATGCTGGCGCAACGTTCTTCACCCGACACGATCATTGATGCTATTGAACTTGAAGAGACAGACGCTGCGCAAGCTACTGAAAATGTACAGCACTCACCCTGGCCAGACAAGGTAACGATCTATACCGGAGCTATACAGGAGTATGCTACAGATAAACAGTATGATCTGATCGTATCCAATCCACCGTACTTTGTTAACAGCCAGGAGCCGCCTGATAAACGAAGATTACAAACACGGCATACCGTTTCCCTCAGTTTTGATGCACTGTTGCAGGCAGTGAAGCGGTTGTTAAAACCTACCGGTACATTTCATGTTATACTTCCCTATACAGAAGGTATACAATTTATCGAGCTGGCCTCAACCTATTCGTTATCATGTATACGGCAATGGAGTTTTCGCACACGCACCGGTAAACCTGTTGAACGATGGCTGTTAACATTTGCATTTATACCAGCTTCGCTTGATACGGGTGAGATATTGCTATACCAGCAAGACAACACCTGGCACAACTCCTATATAGATCTGACGCGTGAATTTTATCTGAACATGTAACAGAAACATACTTTTATCCGCTGCTATCTAATCCTGATTTGCCATGTCTGGAACCTGTTCTAACATGCAAAAAAATCAGTATATTCGTTATCACAAACAAAAACCCCCTCTATGAAAAAAGTAAACATCCTCATCATTCTCTCGTGGCTTACGGGCAGTGCCCTGGCCCAATCTACCTGGACGATCGACAAGGCTCACTCGCGTGTCGGCTTCAGTGTGGCGCACATGGTAGTTTCTGAAACAGAAGGAAGCTTCAAAGATTTTGATTCCAAAGTATCAACGAAGGCTACTGACTTTAATGGTGCTGACATTGAGTTTACTGCTAAGACTGCATCGATCGATACAGACAATGAGAAGCGCGACAATCACCTGAAAAGCGGTGAGTTTTTTGATGCTGAAAAATTTCCCGAGATAAAATTCAAAGGCAACCTTGTAAAGGAAAGCGACAAGTATGTATTGAAGGGCAACCTCACTATACGCGATGTAACCAGGCCCGTAACTTTCAATGTTACGTATGGCGGCTCTGTAAAAACCGGCAATGGCGAGAAGGCAGGCTTCAAACTTACCGGCAAGATCAACCGACAAGACTATGGACTGAAATGGAGCAAGACCATTGAGTCCGGTGGCCTGGTGGTTGGTGATGATGTAGAGATCATCTGCAAAATAGAACTCAACAAAGCGTAATTCCCAAGTTTACCAACGCAGGCGCTGGACGCAGATCCGTTTGTCAGAAATATACCTGCTGACAACGTATTGCTATTCTATTGTGTCTAATCTTCTGCGAAAAAAAGTAACCCGTTGTGCCCTGTACAACGTATAGAGATTATCCCAAACCCTATGAACATGAAAATCGAAGAAGAGATCAGTCAAACGAAATTTCGTAACACTCTTCAAAAAGCCATCATCAATGTAATTTTTACTTCTAACTGGATACAGGATAGACAGCAGAGTTTTTTTAAACCGTATGGCATCACAGCCCAGCAGTTTAATATACTCCGCATCCTGCGCGGTCAGCATCCCAATGGTATCTCCGGAGCTTCCATCAAGGCACGCATGATGGATAAGAACTCGGATGTATCGCGCTTACTCGATCGCCTCGAAGTAAAAGAACTGATTGAGAAAAAACTGAGTCCGCTCGATAAGCGCGCAACGGATGTTACCATTTCTGCCAAAGGCATGGAAGTACTCAATGAGATCGACAAGAAACAAAAAGAGTTTGATGGTGTGATCGCGCTATCCGATGATGAAGCCGAGCAGCTCAGCGACCTGCTCGACAAATGCAGAGGATAAAAAGTAAAAGAAGAATATAGAGGGCTATATTCTCGACAATTCTTCTTTCACAAAGTCCATAAGCTCTTTTATATAGGCCCTGCTAAAATCAAACCGGATGTTAGCAGCCTTGTATATTTCCGGAATAGAACGCAGGTAGCCAAGCTTCAATGCATTCTGGTATCCCTGTAATCCTTTAGCAGGATCGTTCCGGAAATTTCTCCATACTGCTATAGCACCGAGTTGTGCCATACCATACTCGATATAGTAAAAGGGCACTTCGTACAGGTGAAGCTGTTTTTGCCACAGGTAATCTTTTGTCTCCTGTAGTTCGCTCCAATCAGTAACAGTATCCGCGAACTGATCGAAGATACGATTCCACGCACGCTTGCGATCTTCGAGCGAGTGAGAGGCGTGCTCGTATAGCCAGTGCTGGTATTTATCGATGGTGGCCACCCACGGTAATGTTTCGATGAGGTCTTCAAGATGATCGCGCTTGGCACGCTTCAATTCTTCTGCATCGGTAAAGAATACATCCCAATGATCCATCGATATTAATTCCATGGACATAGAAGCAAGCTCTGCTACTTCGGATGGTGTTGATTTGAAATCGTTCAGCTCCAGATCGCGCGTCAGAAAATTATGTATAGCATGGCCACCTTCGTGCATGATCGTTACCATGTCGCGTAGCGTAGACGTTGCGTTCATAAAAATAAACGGCACACCTATTTCTGACAGCGGATAATTATACCCACCCGGAGCTTTGCCCTTTCTTGATTCAAGATCGAGATGGCCCATCTCTTTCATGATCGCGAGACATTGCCCGAGGAACGGATCAAGCCTGCGAAATACTTCGATGGTTTTCTCCGTAAGTTCTTTACCCGTTGTGAAAGGCTTTAATGCTTCGCGTCCTTCCGGATCAACCGCTTTATCCCACGGGCGCAGTGCCGATACTTTTAACGCCTGCTTGCGTTCACGCGCAAACTCATTCAACAATGGCACTACTTCATTTTGAATAGCATCGTGAAAATCAAAACAATCTTTCGGAGTATAATCAAAACGGCCCAGCGACTTGAACATATAGTCGCGGAAATTAGTGAAGCCTGCATTCAACGATACTTTATGACGCAACCCGATCAATGCAGAGAAAAGATTATCCAGTGTTTCTTTATCCTTTAATCTTCTGTTGGAGATCAGATGATATACTGTTTCACGCTTCTTACGATCCGTATCCATTAACACGACTGATGCCTGTTGCAGCGTAACTTCTTTTCCCTCCCACTCTATCGTCATAGCACCGGAGATCTGCGCATACTTTTGTGTTTCAGTATTGATCTCGGTATAAAGCGGCACGTTCTCTTCACGAAATATCTCGATCTCTTTTTTCAAATTACGGATCATGATATCGTATCCTTCTTCTTTTGCCAGCGCATCGAGGAAAGGTGACGATGCTGCTTTCTTGTTCAACTGATCAGATACCGGGGCAACTTCCGGTTGAATGTTTTGTATAAAATCCTGGTACGATTTGCTGTAGGCTTCATTATCGGTATAACAAGTCATGTTAATATAGCGCCATGCCAGGTCTTCGGAGATGATTGATTCCAACTCACTGCGATCTTTAAACCAGTGCTTCAGTGCATCGATCGTTGGCAGATCGCGTTGCAGAAGCTGATCGAAGTAAGGCTTGAGCTCTCCCCAGCTTGTTACCTTGAATGTTTCCGGCAAAAATTTACGTTGAGGTCTTTGTGGTATCGCTATAACTGTCATGATGGTTGTTGCGTTGTTGAAATAGTAAAATCAAAATTACACAAAGATAATTCCTTACTGCGGCAGGAAAGTATATTCTTTACCGGCCTCCGTCAGAATATCATATTCGATATTAGCGGGAAGTTCTGTGCGTGAGAGTTTTGCTTCGGGTGAAATGATCGGATCTTTTACCGCCACCACTTCATAAAAAGGATTGGTGTTAACATCTGCGGCATTCTTCAGCACGATCTTGCCACTGCCTTTCAATGGCTGATGTACACGCAACCGGCAAACACCACCGAGTTTGGATTGTATCCGAAGCGAAGTAATTTTTTTATCCTTCCAGCTTATATCTACAATGTATCCTCCGCGGGCAACAAGTCCTTTTACATTTCCGTCTTTCCATGCATCGGGCAATGCTGGCAGTATATGCAATGCACCATCGTGCGATTGTACCAGCATCTCTGCTATACCCGAGGTACAACCAAAGTTACCATCGATCTGAAAGGGCGGATGCGCATCAAATAAATTCGGATACGTTCCTCCTCCTCCTTCGTTGGTACCTACAGGTTTTAACTGATCGGTAATAAGTTTATAGGCGTGGTTACCATCGAGCAACCGCGCCCACAAATTTACTTTCCAGCCCATGGACCAACCGGTAGAAACATCGCCCCGTTGTATCAGCGTGTTGCGCGCAGCCATAAATAATTCGGGCGTGCGATATGGTGTGATCTGGTTGCTGGGATATAAACCATATAGATGCGATACGTGACGATGCTTGTCGGTAGGATTATCCCAATCATGAAGCCACTCCTGCAACTGACTATATTTACCAACCTGCATCGGGGCAAGTCGTTCTTTCAGTTGTCGTAATGTATCCGCGAAAGCTTTATCGTTCTTTAAAATTTCAGAAGCCTTCATGGTGCGGGTAAAGAGATCGAACAACAACTGATTATCCATTGTAGCACCTGCCGTGATCGAAGCCTTCTCAGTATCGCTATAGGTATACGTATTCTCCGGAGAAACAGAGGGGCTCACGATCAACCAATGATGTTCCGGATCTTCCTGCAATACATCAACAAAGAAACGACACGCTCCTTTCAGCACCGGATAATATTGACGCAGAAAATTTACGTCTCCGGTAAACATATAGTGCTCCCACAAGTGCTGCGACAACCACGCACCACTCATCGGCCACACACCATGCGAATATGCACCATCGATAGGATCGGTTACGCGCCACAAGTCTGTGTTATGATGACATACCCAGCCGCGTGCACCATACGTTTTGGCTGCGCTGGCCTGACCGGTATACGAAAGATCGTTCAGCATTTTAAACAACGGATCGTGCAGCTCGCTCAGGTTTGTTACTTCTGCCGGCCAATAGTTCATTTCGGTGTTAATGTTCACGGTATACTTACTATCCCACGGAGGCATCACTTTATTATTCCATATACCTTGTAATGTAGCGGGTTGTCCGCCAGGCTGCGAACTACAGATAAGCAGGTAGCGACCATACTGAAAATATAGCGCGGCAAGATGCGGATCATTGCCCGTAGCAAAATCTGCCAGTCGTTTATCGGTTGTGTTGTTTACAGCAGATGTTGTTCCCAAGTCAAGCTTAACGCGATCAAAGTAATTATGATAGAATTTCTTGTGCGCTGCGAGGGCCGCGGTATATTTCTTCTTTACGGCTGCCTGCAGAAACTGAGATGCACGTGCATGTTCATCGCCACTGATGTCGTGATAGTTCTTAACATTCGTAGCGATCGATATATAGATCGTAGCCGCATTGGCTTTCGATATAGCTACACCAGAGGTATCTGTTTTTACAGTACCACCTTCTGATAATGCCTGCACTTGTCCTTCAAATTCCACAGCACCCTTTACACCTTCATGATCGCCCGTTATACCATTCAGCAACAGTATATTTTGTTCTTCGCGAACACTATGTTTTTGCGGACTTTGCCACGAAAGCTTACAGGTAATGTTACCAGGCTTATCGGCTGTGAGACGTACGATAATTACCTGGTCGGGAAAAGAAGTAAATACTTCGCGCGTATAGCGCACGCCATTCACGGTATAGGAAACAGTTGCCACAGCATCTTCAAGCGAGAGATCGCGTCTATAGTCTTGCGCCTGATCGTGCCCGGCAAACTCCATAAATAAACTTCCCACCGGTTGAAGGGGCATGCCATCATTGAGTGAATGTATATTCTTATTGGCAAGCGCCTGTGCTTCGGCATATTTACCTTCGGCCAGCAGTTTACGGATGGGCCCGATATACTGTGCTGTAGCCGGATTAATATTATTATTCGGCCCACCGGCCCACACAGTACATTCATTCAATTGCAATTCTTCTTTTTGCGTACCGCCATACAGCATAGCACCCAGGCGACCATTGCCCAAGGGCAAGGCTTCTTCCCAGGTACCGGCAGGTTTATTGTACCATAATTTAAAAGGAGCCTGTTGAGCAAAAGCATTTCCCCAAAGCAGGCAGCAAATTGCAACGATGCTATATTTCATATCCTTGATTTTTTCCATACATCCATTTTATTGACCACTACACACCTTGTGAACAAGATGATTCTGTGAATATAGAACAGACCTTTAAACTTTCCGTTGAACAAAGCATTTTTATAACAATTATTTCATGGCGATACTTGCATATCGTAACATCCGTATGGAGAAAAATAAGGAAGGTCACGCATTTCGGTTGCACCCCAAACAGGTGTTGGAGCGTATTGGATTAGATGGTTTTGTACTGGCGTTGCTCGGCATGATCGGGCTTGCCTATATATGGCCGCAAGGGGGTATAGCAGAGGGCGCCTTCTCACTTTCATCCTTGGCTAATTATGGTGTATCGCTGATCTTCTTTTTTTATGGTTTGCGACTGAGCAAGAAAAAACTAAAGGAAGGTCTCGGCAACTGGAAGCTGCATATACTGGTGCAGCTCAGTACATTTATACTCTTCCCGCTACTGGTGCTTCCGTTTAAAGGAATGTTTAGCGATACTTCTGTCCAAGTGCTCTGGCTTGGCACATTCTTCCTGGCAAGTTTACCATCCACGGTTTCTTCTTCCGTAGTAATGGTATCGCTGGCAGAAGGAAATATACCGGCTGCTATTTTCAATGCGAGTATATCCAGTATTATTGGCGTATTCATCACACCGATATGGATGGGTTTAATTCTATCCGGTTCATCAGGTGATATGGAAATGGGCTCCATCATCCTCAAACTGATCGCGCAGGTATTGTTACCGGTAGTACTCGGCATATTGCTGAACCCGGTGTGGGGCGCGTTTGCGGATAAGTATAAAAAGCAATTAAAATATTTTGATCAGACGATCATCCTTGTAATCGTATATACTGCCTTCTGTGAATCGTTCGAAAAGAAAATGTTCAGTGATCTTACCGGTATAGAGTTACTGCTACTGGGAGCATCGATGCTGATACTATTCTTTGCTGCCTATGGAATTACGACATTGATCTGTCGCCTGTTAAAATTTGATCGTGCAGATCGCGTAACAGCAGTATTCTGCGGATCGAAAAAGTCATTGGTACATGGCACGGTAATGTCGCGCGTGTTATTTTCGCAAAGCACCATGACCGGTATGTTGTTATTGCCGCTGATGATGTATCACGCACTGCAACTTATTGTAGTGAGCATGATTGCCCGCAAGATGGTGAAGAATATACATACATCCGATAAACCTATAGCTGCAATAGTGCCGAATACATAGAACCCTGGTATACCGAAGGTGCTTCCGCTAATTTCTTTACAGAAGCTATACCAGCTTCCCTGGCAAATTTTACCAACGAAGTATACGATATAGGATAAGGCACCCAGGTGTTTGCTGCTTCTGTATTATACTCTACCAATAGTATCCTTCCCGTTGATTTCAGCTTCTTCCGGATGTTGGCGATAAAGGTATATTTATCAGCCACATAGTGAAATGAATTAGCCATCAATATACCATCCAACGGTTCGAGCGCGAGCTCATCTTTTACAAAATCCTTTTCCAGCGTATGAAGTGCTATACCTTTTGGCAGCATGATGGAACGCAGCGCAGCACGATTACTATCCACCGCATATACTATACTTGAAGCCGGCAACAGCGAAGCAAGCGCCTGCGTAAATAATCCCCGACCAGCTCCCAAATCGGCCCACACCTGTGGCGATGCCTGCTCCACGCCTGTTGCTATCAGATTTATAGCGGTTTTTAATTCCATAGATATATTACTGTTCCCGAATGACTTCGAGAATATCTCTCTTCTCAAACATTTTAGATATATCGCTTTTTAAGAGTGGGTATGGATCTGTCCTATAGGTCGAATCACCGTGCGTTAATAGTTTATCAAGCCCACTGATTTGTGTCGCTACGTAGTTATTTGAAAACACGTAAATGGTATCGCCCTTCACTTCTGCTACTTTTAATAAACTATACTGTCCATCTTCTGTCTTGAATTTATAGACATCTCCCTTTGTTGGTGATTGTACCAGCACCTTACTATTCTCACTTTTTTTAAATTCTCCTATTACTGAATTTATTAGTAAAACAACTACCAATACCACCCCTATATATGTCCAAATAGGAGTTCTTATATACTGTTTTATCTCTTTATAAACGGATGGAAAGGCATATTGGAATTCATTACCATTTAGTAATATATTTTTGCAATGATTACATTGAGTTACATATTTCTTGCCTGCCGGAAAAAAGGGTATCCAAAATACGTGCACATATCTCTGAAATATACTTAGTTGAAGATTGTTGCTTACTTTACAACTCTCACATTGTTTTGAAATACTCTGGGTTGTTAAATGAGAGTCCTTTATCCCGAAAATAATCATGTTATAATAATTTATTTCTCGATCAGTTCTACGTACCCTTGTTTAGGATACATACCATGACAAACGCAATTGACCATAGCGCCAGATGCTCTAAACACGTACAAAAGATAATACACCTTTTACGAATAACAAACGTGTAACAAATATCGAACAAGGAACTCTGATCAACGAATGTTGAAGTTGGTGGCGGCAATGATAACGATTAACGGTTAACCATTCACGAATAACGAACGCAGAAGTATGCGAGTGAGCAATATCCCCTCGCACACTTTTGCCAGAAATCAATTCTTATATACCTGCACCATAAACACGTAATCCTTCCAGCGCTTTACTTGCTGCACGCGGGTAGTGTTTTTTATGGTGTTGTACTTGGGAAGAACCAAAGGCTTATCGAGGGTATCGAGTGATGCTGTAGTGATCACATCGGCAACAACAGAAGACTTGATTGCGAAAGCTGTACCTGCTGTTTCTGTCTGGGAACCACTGATAATGCCGACTATATCTCCACTTTCGTTGAAAAGTGGTCCGCCACTGTTACCGGGATTTACGGGCACAGAAATCTGGTATGCATTCGGATTCTGACTAAAGCCTGTCGAGGCACTGATAGAACCTTCACCGAATACTATATCTTCGCGCGGAAAACCAAGGGTAAATACACGCTCTCCCAGATTGGCTTCTCCTTTTATAATTGAATACGGCAGCGTGCGACTCACGCTGGTAACAGAATCATGCTCGATACGCAGCACCGCTATATCATTGGCTGGATCGCTCAATACAACGGCAACCTTCTGTCTGCCGAATTTTTCATTCTCGATAAATACAGAATCCGATTCTTTCACAACGTGATAGCTGGTGGCCACATAACCATTGGTAGAGATAAGGAAACCTGTACCGGCATATTTACCGGGGATAGGAACAGGCTTGGTGCGATCTTTTGTCTCGGCTATATCTTCCATCATTATTTTCTGCGAGCGCTTGATCTGGTCTACATTTCTGCGCAGTTCTTTATAGATAGCCGTTTGTTTTGTTTCGAGTGAGCGCGTCATCCACAGCGTGCCGAGAATACTGAGAAATGCTACAGAGGCTGCTACAGCCGTCATCGGCCAATATTTTTTCCAGCCGGTGGCAGGCATAACCACTACCGGTACCGTTGTGTCGGCTTCTTCCAGTTGCTGGTGTGTTTCTTCCAGTATAGTTTTTAACTGATTACGACTGCCGTAGAATTTCATGGCTTCGCGAAATGCCTGGTGTTGTTCGGCTTTGCTTCGAAACAATGGATCGTGTTCAAGTCTATATTCAATGGATGCTACCTGCTCCGCGGTAAGTTTACCGGCAGCGAAGTCATCCAGCAATTCGTAGAGAGTTTGGTCAGTATTCATGGGAGGTCTTCTTTATACGTTGCAAAAAATAATTTCTTCAGTCTTTGCAGACATTTATACTTTTGGTTCTTGGCGTTATCAGCATTCGTGTAACCGAACTTTTCACTGATCGCTTCCATCGACAGATCATTGATATAGAAATCTTCCAGTATACCGCGGCAGGGTTCTCCTAAACCACTCAGTGATTCGCGCATACGGGCAAATTTCTTCTCGTTCTCCTCGATCGTCACCATCTCTTCTTCTATACCGAGGAACGTTTCCGTCTCCTCAATATTTCCGTGGAATCTTTTCTTCTCCGCCAATCGCTTCAGCCACAGCCTCCGGCACACAGCATAGAGGTAGGTTTTGATTTTGCAGGTGAGAACAAAATCCTCTTCCTGCACCTTCTCGTAAAATGCGATCACCGCCTCCTGGTAAATATCCTTGGCTTCCTGCTCGGTGCCGTTGTTCGACCGGATCAGGTTGACTACCATAGGATAATGTGCCTTGTAGAGCTCCCGGAGCGCCACTTCATTCTTCTTCTTGATCTCAGATACGATCAGTTCGTCAAAATAATACGCCACGTTAAAAGGTCGATTTTATACAAAAGTGCTGCGAAGGTAACCCAAAGAAAAATATCTTTTACGATGGGTGACCTTTGTGAATTTGCTGTATGAAAGGAAATTTTTAAACCAATAAGTCATGAAAAACACTGTTAAACTTGCTTTCGCTGCATTAGTTTTCACATTTGCTGTAGTTGCTTGCCAACCTAAGAAAACTGAAGAAGCTACGGCTCCTGCAGATTCAACTGTAGTAGAAACTCCTGTTGATAGCGCTGCTACAACACCTGCTGACAGTACAGCAACTCCTGCTGATTCTACAGCGCATCACTAAGAAACCAACGGCTGACCGCAAAAACGGTCAGCCTTTTTCTATTCTGTTTCCGGTTACGGCCAACCAGGAACTTTCTCTCTCCGCGCGCGCGATTTTTTTCTCACACGGGAATCTCATTTTCCCCATTTCTCTCTCGATTTATTATTGAATGTATTGATCATAGCAGCTCTGCTGCTATCATGAATGGTCCGCCACGCGTGTAACCGGTCCACCGGGTCGTGTCATTCCTGTTTTGCTTTTTCTCTCAACCATTTAAATTCTTCTGATTATGAAAAACATAGTATATGTCTTTCTGGTATTGTCATGCCTTTTCGCAGCGTGTGCTGCCAAGAAAAGTGAATCAAGCATGGCTGATACTGATACACTTGATGAAACAACGGTAGTTGATCAAAACAATGTATTGGCCAAAGCACAACTGGCGCCTGTACCCACCAACGATCTTTACTCGAACGGAAAAGTAAAACTCATCAAGAATGTACACTACCGCTTTGAAGTAGAAAATGTAAAGACCGCCACCGAAAATATAGAAGCCGCCATAAAGAAATATCCGGCCTATATATCTTCTTCCAATCTGCATTTGGATAATCCTATACTGGAAAACAAAATTACGATCCGGGTGCAGAGCGAATACTTTCATGACTTGTTAAAAGAGATCGATCTGCAAGCCCGCTTCGTAAACTTCCGCGATGTAAAGACCGATGATGTATCCAAAGAGTTTGTTGATCTTGAATCGCGCCTCAAAACCAAACGCGAAGTAGAAGAACGCTATACCGACATCCTCCGAAAGAAAGCAGGCACTATTGAAGAATTACTCAATGCCGAACGGGAGATCGGTGAATTACACGAAGAGATCGAAGCCACCGTAAGTCGAATCAACTATCTGAAAGAACAGGTGAGCTATAGCACACTGGAGCTGGAATTTTATCAAACGATATCACAAGAGATAGCCTCTGCCGATACCGTTACTCCGCGCGATCGCTTTATCGATGCACTCTCTACAGGTTGGGAAGGTTTAGTTACTATAATAGTAGCGCTAGCCTATCTCTGGCCTATATATATACTTGCCGGAATCATTATTATATACCTGAAAATTGTTCGTAAGAAGATTCGGATTCAATATAAATAATTCACTCCATGCCAAGTAAGACAAGCACCTTACGCAAGTGCTAAAGGAATATAGATATATAATTCATCAACAACAGTACAAAAACAAAAAAGCCGGAAACCTCCGGCTTTTTTCGGCTTTAAATTTTCTCTTCCGATAACGTTACGGTTTTGTAGCGCCTGAACCGGGATCGGTAATTCTTTTACCACTTCTGTCGAAATAATAATTCTTGGTATCATCGCCAGCACCAACACGAATCAGGTATCCGTTGTTAGTTTTGTTGCGGTATACCTGGCCGCTTTCCCATCCCGTATATTCTGAACCTTTCAATGTGGTGCGCAACGATGAAGGCACTTCATTGGACTTGATCATGATATAATCTTTCTGAATATACTGATCAGATTGTGACGGTTGACTTGGTGTTGTCGGCTCCGTAACAGAAGGCTGTGTTGCTGGTTGAGTACGGGTTGAATCTTGAGCACTCACTGCCGCAATGCCTATCATAAACACTCCGGCAAAAAATAACATTACTTTTTTCATAGCACAGTAATAATTAGTTATTAAAGATTGACAATTATTTTATGCCCCTATAAGAAAACAAAACTGTGCCCGTTGTTAAGTCAGTTCAAGTTGTTCAACATTTGTGTGTATTGAGGAATCAGATGGACACCTTGTTTCGACAACTGTAGGAAAATGCGCCATTTTATTTTTTTCCGATGTATGGGTTTAAAAAGCAGATCAGTATAAGAACCTCTTTCCACATAAATAGGTTATATTCACTATTTAAAAATCATGTAATAGCCATGCGAAAAATTCTCATTCTAATACTTGGTTTAGGTATATGTACCACAACAATTGCGCAGAATCCGGCAGTAATTGCACCTGATACATCGCTGCTTTCGGTGCAACTCTTGCAGGATACCATCCGCAGAGATACGGTTGAAACTCCGTCATCCGTACCGGCAGGTAATACACAGCTTACAGCTCCCAGTAAATATTATAGTCTTATCAAACCTAATGCTATCACGCGAAAAGGATTATTCTCCGTACACAAAGTAGAAGACAAATATTATTTTGAAATACCCGATAGCTTGCTCGGGCGCGATCTCCTCATAGTCAGTCGCATAGCACAAGGTGCTGCCGGTGTGCGGCAGGAATATATAGGCTATGCTGGCGACCAGATCGGTAATACGATTATCCGTTTTGAAAAAGGTCCTTCACACAAATTATTTCTGAGGCGCATCACATACCAGGAAAATGCAGGCGATAGCACCAACTCGATGTTCAATGCTGTGATCCGTTCTAACCTGCAACCACTCGCAGCGGCCTTTGGTATAGGAGCTTATTCTCCGGGAGGCAAAGGAAGTGTGATCGATGTTACCGATTATATTAATGGGAGTAATGATATACTCTTCTTTAATTCTTCTTCTCGCAAAACCATGCACATAGGCGAATTACTGTCTAACATGTGCTATATAAAAGATATTAATTCATACCCGGTAAACCTGGAGATCCGCACCATTAAAACGTATAGCGAATCTACGAGTGACAATACCATTACGCTCGAACTCAACACATCTATAGTATTGTTACCCAAGAAGCCTATGCGAAAACGATTTGCTGATCGCAGGGTTGGTTACTTTGCTGAACGCTATACCGACTACGATGCCAACCCACAGGGTGTAAAGATCATCAACTATATAAAGCGGTGGCGACTGGAACCCAAGCCGGAAGATATAGCCAGGTATAAACGCGGTGAACTGGTTGAACCACAGAAACCCATTATATACTATATCGATCCGGCCACACCACAAAAGTGGATTCCTTATCTGAAGCAAGGTATAGAAGACTGGCAGGTAGCCTTTGAGAAAGCCGGCTTCAAGAATGCTATACTGGCAAAAGAAGCGCCCAGTGCTGATGTTGATCCTGACTGGAGCCTGGAAGACTCGCGCCACTCTGCTATAGTATATAAACCATCTTCTATTGCCAATGCAGCCGGGCCTATCATTACAGACCCGCGGAGCGGAGAAATATTGGAGAGTCATATCAACTGGTATCACAACCTGATGTCCATACTGCACGACTGGTATATGGTGCAATGTGGTGCGAGCGATCCGCGCGCGCAGAAAATGAAATTTGATGATGACCTGATGGGAGAACTGATCCGCTCGGTAGCAGCGCATGAAGTAGGGCACTCCCTGGGACTTACGCATAATTTTGGTGCAAGCTCTACCGTGCCGGTAGAAAAACTTCGCGACCGCGTGTGGCTCGAAGAGAATGGCCACACACCTTCTATTATGGACTACTCGCGTTTCAATTATGTTGCACAGCCACAGGATAGTGTAACGGAACGCGGACTTATTGCACGCATCGGTAAATATGATCTGTGGGCTATTGAGTATGGCTATCGCTATTATGCAGATATACCTTCATCGGAGAATGAGATCCCTTTTCTGAATGGCGCCATTGTAGAAAAAATGAAAGACCAGCAGCTCTGGTATGCTTCTGAATTTTCGACAGACGATCCGCGTGTGCAGACGGAAGATCTCGGTGATAATGCGATGAAGGCCGGTGATTATGGTATAAAAAATCTACAGCGTATTGTTCCGCGCCTCAATGCGTGGACGTATGTACCAAACGAAGGCTATAAGAACCTGAACCAGATGTATAATGGTGTAATCAACCAGTATAATAATTATCTGAATCATGTTACCGCCTATATTGGAGGAACATACGAAACCATTAAATCGAGCGAGCAGATTGGTCCGGTATATCGCGTAGTGCCTGCTGCGCTGCAACGTGAAGCCATCAATTTTCTGAACAAAAATCTTTTTCAACCTCCCATGTGGCTGCTGGATACAGTGGTGTTGGCGCGTGTCGGGCAAAGCGCTACACAGATCATCGGTCAGTCACAAGAAATGGTATTGAACAATCTGCTCAACTATAATACACTCAACAAACTCGCAGAAGCAGAAGCGATGTATGATACACGAGCCTATAGACTTATTAATTATCTCGATGATCTTGACCAGGCCATATGGACGGAGTTGGCAACCTATGGCACAGTAGGTGTATATCGCAGATACCTGCAACGCTATTATGTAGATAAGATGATTGAACTTTCTAAAAACAATACGGCTCTCTCAGATGCTGATGCGTTGATTAAGAGCAAGCTAAACGATATACAGGCACGCTTGAAGAAAGCTATACCCAAAACAAAAGATTCCATGACCGTATTTCATCTGAAATACCTCGATGAAAAAATAGACAAGAGTCGCTAAACATAAGCGAATATAGAATAGCTGATAAAATTCTGCACTTCCGCAAACTGTAGAAAACACCCATCACCGGGTAACACACGCACTTCCCTGTTTCAGACGCTCGCAACGGTATAATAATTTACTCTTGCGCCTTAAAAACGCGAACGATTATGGGAAAAGACAGAGACGGGAAATTCCATCCCTCAAAAGGAAAACCGACCGGACAGGGTAAGGAGAATAGTGTTGAGCTGCACCTGAAGGAAGATGGCGCGTTAGATCAGTACCTGCAAACTGCAGAGAAATATACAGATGGTCCTGAAGAGTTGCCCGCTAATGTAAGGATACGACATCCGAATCGTCATGCTGACAAGCATACCGAGCACGCTTCTGATGGCAAGCCTACACGAACTTATGCGCGGACAGCATCATC
>NZ_DATCSD010000269.1:0-6812 GCF_036568665.1 Ohtaekwangia sp.
CTGGTATATTTTACGGAAGGACTTGTGCTAACCAAGCAACGCAAGTATAACGAAGCACTCACTGCTTTTAGAAAGGCGCGTTCACTCAATCAAAAAGACTCGGATATACTGGTAAATATAGGGACACTGTATTACTACAAGAAGTCGTACGACAGTGCTGCGATTATATTGCAGCAGACACTTGAGGTTAATCCGAAAGAAGCCAATGCCCTCAATGCTCTGGCGATGATCGAGGCCGATAAGAGTGACTATAGCAAAGCAAACGTATGGCTGGCCAAAGCGCTTGCGCTGAGACCGGAAGATCCTTTCTTTCTGAACAATCGCGGGTATATATACCTGATGACGAACGAGCCTGAAAAGGCGCGTGCGGATATAGACCTGAGCATCAGTGTTGATCCCTACAATGCGTGGGCGTATCGTAACAAGGGTATATATTACCTGATGACGAAGCAACCGGCAGATGCGTTGCGTGTGTTGAAACAAGCCGAATCGATGGACCCGTTTATTGATAAAGTATATATATACCTGGCAGAGGCTTACCTGCAAACGAACGATTTTGACAATGCCTGTAAAGCCTATCAGAAATCAGTTGAGAATAAAGAAGGTGGTTCTACCTCAATGAAACCCTGCAAGTAATTATGTCCTTTGATGAACTGAAGCAAAAGATTGCGGAACGATTGCTGAAAGAATTGCCCGGCCCGCTGGCGCACGAGCCAATGCGTGCTGTACCCGTGGGAAGAGTAATACCAAAATTTGAACACAAGCTTCCGCCCCGTCCGGGAAGTGTATTGATCCTGCTATATGAAGACGATGGCATCGTAAAATTTCCCTTGATAAAACGCACCGAATATATAGGTGCTCACAGCGGACAGATAAGTTTACCCGGTGGAAAAGCTGAAACCGGAGAAGATGTTATACAAACGGCTTTACGCGAAGGTAATGAAGAAGTGGGTATAGATATAGCACAGGTAAAAGTGCTCGGCCGACTCTCCAATTTTTTTGTTATACCGAGTAATTTTATAGTAACGCCTATCGTAGCTACTATGGAGAGGCCCGCGTTTAAAGCTGATCCACACGAAGTAGCGCGTATACTCTCGTGTAATCTATTCGACCTGATAAAAGAAGAAGCTGTACTCCAAAAAGAAATTATGGCCGCAGGACAGTATAGAATGATGGCCCCGTATTTTGATATAGAGGGAGAGATCGTGTGGGGCGCTACAGCCATGATGTTAAACGAACTGCGATTAGTAGTGAGAGAACTAGAATATTAGCGGAAAGCTGGTTCCCACAGAATTCACAGATATTCACAGATTAAAATGTATATAACGTTGAAACCTTGAACTTTAAACCTTAAACTTTGAGCTTTCAACTTATAAACCAACCGGCTCAACCAAAATAACATCCTCCCGATCAACAACTACAGCGCCTGCAGGATCGCCTTTGCGTTTGCGTACAAATTTTTTTGGTGTAACAATTACGGGGCAGAGCGTTTCTGTTTTTCGTTTGGAGTTATAGGCTGCGAGTTGGGCTGCGCGCTCGATTACATCTTTCGGAAAGTTTTTGCCGGATTGATATTTGATCAGCACGTGCGAGCCTGCTACATCTTTTGCATGCAACCACAAGTCTTCTTTAAAACCATACTTGAAAGTAAGTATATCATTGCTTTGCGCATTGCGACCCACCCAGATACGGAAACCGTTATGTTCAAATTCATGGAAGGGCAGACTTACCGGTTGTTTTTCTTTATCGTCTGTTAGTCCTTGGTGAGATATAGCCTTGCGCAGCGATTTCAGTTCATCTATACTTTCGATGGCGTGAAGCTGTTGTTTTAGCTGCTCCATTTCCTTTTCTTTTGTTTCCAGAGATTGTTGCAGTCGCTGGATTTCGATGTGCTGGTTTTTGGCTTTGCGATAGTATGCTTCTGCGTTCTTCTGAGGAGATATATCTTTCTTGAGTTTTACGTCAATGAGTTTATTCTCGTGGTAAAAATCCGGAAGCGTGATCTTATCCATGCCGGGTTTGATCTGGTGCATGTTTGCCATGATCAGATCGGCCCAAACTTTATAAGGATTTTCGCTTTCTACTTCTGACAGCTTATCAAATGTTTTTTGATAGTATTGCTCACTGCCCTGCAGCTTGTTTCGTAAAGTTGATAACGCAGAAGCCTTCTCACGTATAAAAGCCGCCTGGTGTGTATAGGTATAAAAGAAATCATTGATCGCTTTTACAGGCTCACGAAATTCGCTCACTATATTTCCATACCGGATAAGCGATAGATATAGAGAGGCATCCGATTGTGCTATAAAATATACAGGCTGCTCCAGTTGTTGCTTTATTGCCTGGATCTCCAGCCATTGTTCTTCAGGCGATAACCGATCAAACTTTTTCGCTTCGAGATATTTCCAGATAATTTTTCCAAAGGTGAAATATAGTGATTGAAGTTTTGAACGATGCTGCAAAAAAGCTTCATAACTCCAGTCAATGGTTCGATCAAGTGTTTCTGCGTCAAGGTTTGCATCGGCCACTATATTATTCCGGAAAAGCTCGATGGGTATATTTCTCTCCAGCAGTATAATGTTGCAGCGGTTACCGTGCATCTTGAAGAGCAACATCAGGTCATCGGTGAGAAGTATAGCAAAGCTTCGCTCATTGGTAAATTGACGTATACCTGTTACACGTTGTCCGATCAGTTTCTCAAAAAGATCAACACTGTTTTTACGTGCCCGATTAAAATCACGTGGGAAGGAGAGACAGGAGAATGAAGGCTCCAGGCTTGCTTTGATAAAGAACGGCTCGGTATGTGTTTCGAACCGTATAACCAGTTCATCTTTATTCTGACTAAAGCATTCCGATATAACGGTGCCGGTCAATAGCGGTGTAAGCGTACTGCTGAGCTGGCGTAAAAAATAATAGTTGTTATGCACGATCGCGGAAATGTTTGATCAGTTCGCGCACAAGATAAAAGATTATCAGGTATATAAATAAGCCCGCTGCAAATCGGATGAACCCGTAAAGGAGAATGACAAACATTGTCGGGTTGATCGATCGGCTCGAAGAAAAAAGCGGTATTCCTAAAGTCAGCACCAGCGGAATGATAAAGATGATGAGCAGCCAGCTTTTGTTCCAGTTATTTTTGGAGTCGCTCATTGTTGAACCTAGAGATCAGAGATCTAACTGCAAGCCATCGTAAGCCAGCGATACATTGTCTGGCAATCCTTTTTCTATCGTAGCATGTAAGCCCAGCTTGTGGCTCATGTGCAGCAGGTAAGTTTTCCTTGGGTTGATTTTCTCTGCCATCGCTAACGCTTCTGTAAGATTGAAGTGCGATACGTGGCGTTCGTGTTGCAGGGCATTCAGCACGAGTATCTCTGTGCCTTTTAATCGCTCCAGTGTTTCGTCTGGTATAAAATTAGCATCGGTTATATAGCTGAAATTACCGAAGCGAAATCCGAACACGGGCATACGCAAATGCATTACCGGCAATGGTATAATTTCAATACCTTTTATCGAGAAGGGCTTTTCGTCTATAACATTCAGATCAAGTCGCGGTAAACCCAGCGGAGCATTTTTTTCAAACGCGTATGCATACTCAACCTTCAATTGATCCAGCGTAGGTTGTGTGCCATATATAGGCATGTCCATCTGCTGAAGAAAATTATAGGCGCGTACATCGTCTAGCCCGGCCGTATGGTCGCGGTGAGCATGCGTAAAAATTACAGCATCCAGTCGCTGCACATGTTCGCGCAGCATCTGCTGACGGAAATCGGGGCCAGTATCTACAACCCAGCTTTGTCCCTGAATGTCGAGATGTATAGCCGTACGTAAACGCTTGTCGCGGAAATCAAGTGACAGGCAAACTTCGCAGTTACAGCCGATCACCGGTACGCCTTGTGATGTGCCCGTGCCGAGAAACGTTACTTTCAAGCGGCTGTCTGTTGTTGTGAATTAAGTTCTTCGTAAAGCTTCTGACTTTTCTCAGAGAACTTTGTCGGGTCGAGGGTAACGCCTTTCAGTATATCCAGTAATGCGTTGATCTTTCCCTCCGTTGTAAAAAACTTGTTTACAATCATGATCTTCTGATCCTTCAACACACAATAACCGGCTTTGAAATTTCCTTTTTCATAACGGAGTGTATAGTCCGATTCCGTGATCATCTCCTCGAGCTTTAACAGAAACTGCGTTGTATACTTGATCATAGTGGTTGTATTCTCGGGTGCAAGATAAAGAATAAGTTGGGGAAGTCCGAAAAAGTAGGCGAAGCTGAAAAGTTGGGAAAAGACTGAAAGTCAGGACATCCGGAAGACCGAAAGTTTTTTGAGATAAAGATGTGGGTGAAAATAAAAAATAGTTTTCCGTCTTCCGGTCTTTCTAACTTCCGGACTCTCTATCTTAACTTACGCCCCGGAAAATGAAGGAACACAAGCTCATCGTTATTGTCGGGCCAACGGCTGTAGGTAAAACGGCTGTTGCTATTCAGGTAGCAGAACATCTGGGAACGGAAATTATTTCAGCCGATTCGCGACAGATTTACAGGGAGTTAACGATTGGTACGGCAAAACCGGATGAAGCAGAATTGAAACGTGTGCCGCATCATTTTATCGACAGTCACTCGATCAAAGAAGATTACGATGCCGCTTCTTACGGACGCGATGCATTATCATTGATACACCGGCTCTTTGAGCAACACAAATTTCTGGTTCTGTGTGGCGGCTCCGGTTTATATGTAAAAGCAGTGCTGGAAGGATTCGATGAGATACCGGATGTGCCGGATGAGATTCGTGAGCACCTCACAAAAAACTTTGAACAACACGGTATAGTTTGGTTGCAGGAGCAGATGTGTGCGCTTGATCCGGAGCATTTTGCTGCACTCGATCAGCAGAATCCACACCGGCTTATGCGTGCGCTCGAAGTAAAGATCGGCACCGGGCAATCTATTGCTTCCTTTCGAAAGCAAGCCAAACTCCAACATCCGTTCGAGGTAATCAAGATCGGTCTGGAGTTGCCACGTGAAGAACTATATAGCAGGATCGATGCACGCATGGATCAGATGGTTGCTGCCGGTTTATTTGACGAGGCCACACAACTCTATGCCTACCGGCACCACAACGCATTGCAAACAGTGGGCTACCAGGAGATATTTGATTATATGGATGGTAAGTATGACAGGGAAGAAGCGGTGCGTTTACTGAAACGAAATTCGCGCAGGTATGCCAAGCGACAACTTACCTGGTTTAAACGCGATGAAGAGACTCTATGGATGAATCCGGGAAATATACAAGCTATACTAAATTTGATTAACTAGCCGTGAGCTTTTGAAATATATAGCGATCGCTGACTTCTTCGAATGGAAAATAAAGTATTGATCATAACGTATTACTGGCCACCGAGTGGCGGCAGTGGTGTGCAACGCTGGTTAAAGTTTGCCAAGTATCTTCCGTCATTCGGATGGAAGCCCTATATATTTACTCCGGCCAATCCATCGTTTGCCATTCGCGATGAATCATTGCTGCGCGATGTACCGAAGGAAGCACAAGTTATACACTTTCCTATATGGGAGCCATACGAGGCATTCTTTAAACTGTCCGGGTTACTGGGAAATAAAAAATCAGCCAAGCCAACAGAGCTTGTATCCGGCAAAAAGAAATCACTCTTTCAGAAAGTAAGTACATGGGTGCGCGGTAATCTGTTTATACCCGATCCGCGTGTGTTCTGGGTAAAACCATCGGTCAGGTTTTTGTTGAAGTATGTGCAGGAGCAGGGTATAAAAACGATTATCACCACAGGCCCTCCGCATAGTGTTCACCTGATTGGGTTGAAGTTGAAAAGAAAAAATCCTTCTTTGAAATGGCTCGCAGATTTTCGTGATCCGTGGAGCGACTGGGGGTTGCTGGATAGTTTGATGGTAGGAGGAATTGCGCGCAGTATGCATCGCAGGCTGGAAGCGCAGGTAGTAAAAATGGCTGATGTAGTTATTACCATCACACCTTTCTATGTGCGCAAGTTCGAAAAATTATCCGGCCGGCCGGTACGGTTGCTGACCAATGGTTTTGATGAAGACGATTTTAAAAACCTGGTCATCACACGTCATACAAAATTTATTATTCGCCATGCCGGTATAGTAAATGAGAAGTGCGATCCGCGACCCTTCATGCTTGCTGTAAAAAGTCTGCTGCAGGAGCAACCTGAACTACGAGAAAAACTACAGATCGATTTTGTAGGCGAAGTACATCCGGACTTCCGAGCTTTTGTACAACAAGACGATGATCTAAAGAGTATAACTACGTTTACACCTACTATACCACACAAACAATTAATGGCGCTCTATGGCGAGTCGGCTGTTATGTTATTGGTATTAACCGGGTATAAAGATGCAGAAGGATATATGCCCGGTAAATTATTCGAATACCTGGCCACAGGTCTCCCTGTACTCGGTGTCGGCCCGGAGCAAGGCGATGCTGCAGCATTGCTGAATATATCTGGCGCGGGTGTTATGATCGATGGTAATCATACTGCTGCGATCAAAATATTTATACAGCAAAAGTTTAATGCATGGAAGAGCACCGATAGTATAGCGAAAGCTCCTGGCTCACAGATATACTCTCGCAGGGCCATCACCCAGACATTAACAGAGATGTTGTAGTATTATTTACTTCTTCATGAAAAGTTGCCGCAGCGAAAGGAAGTGCAACCCATAGGCTAATGGCACAAGCAAGGCGGGCAGCCACACGATCGGGAATTTTGCTACAACAGTATTGGCAGGCTCATTCATAAATACGCGGAAAGGTGTAGGCATGGAAAGTATAGCGGTGGCT
>NZ_DATCSD010000270.1:0-2668 GCF_036568665.1 Ohtaekwangia sp.
GTAAGTAACACATTCATCTTGTCGAACGAACTTAATTTTAAGTGCGCTGATAGCGGACATAATCCCTGACTCTTTAAATGTTGAATAACCTTGGCGGTGTGAACAGAAGCTTTTTTAACATTAGCTTCCAATTGTTGAATCAGGGCCTTTTGATTTTGTTGTAGTCCTTCTCTTTTTCCTTTAAGATAAGCATCAATAACTATATCAGCCGAGTATAGCTGTCCATGTTCAGCGGTTATTTTCCAGGAATCAATATCGAGATTTTCATCAATCACAGCCTCCATAGCGAATAAAGAATTCATGCCAACCAATAGTACACAACAGTATAAAGATAATACTAACTACGAGTACACAAGGTAGTTACTAAATGTAAAAGTTGTGAACAGGAATAGTTTTTCTTTTTCAAAAATACCGGTAGGTACTCTTGATTGATTAACTTCCTATCTATTATTTTTAAATGTTTATTATACACTTATAAAATTTATTGTATCTTAGCGACCGTTTCAAACGATTGATCACTGAACAACTATGGCGAAAGGCTATGTTATAGGAGTGGACTATGGAACAGATTCCGTTCGCTCTATTATAGTAGAGGCTGCTTCCGGAGAAGAGGTAGCATCTTCTGTGTTTTATTATCCGCGATGGCGTGACGGACTGTATTGCAATCCGGTAAAAAATCAGTTCAGGCAACATCCCAAAGACTATATAGAAGGTCTTGAAGCCACTATAAAGCAATGCCTTCAAGAGGCTGGTGCTTCGGTGCGCAGTCAGATAAAAGGTATAGCAGTTGACACAACGGGGTCAACACCGGTCGCGGTGGATAAGCGTGGAACTCCATTGGCATTAACACCGGAGTTTGAAAATAATCCCAACGCTATGTTTGTGTTGTGGAAAGATCACACCTCTACCAAAGAAGCTGCCGAGATCAATGCGCATGCTGAAAAGTTTGATGTAAACTATCTGCAATTTGTAGGAGGTATATATTCATCCGAATGGTTCTGGGCAAAATTACTTCACGTACTTCGTGAAGATGAAGCCGTGCGCAGAGCTTGTTACTCGTGGGTGGAGCATTGCGACTGGATTCCATATTTACTCACCGGTGGCAACGATGTGCATACACTCAAGCGTGGAGTGTGTTCTGCAGGACATAAAGCATTATGGTCTGCCGACTTTAACGGATTACCGCCTGATGAATTTTTCAGTTCGCTCGATCCGCTGCTTAAAGGATATACTGCACGATTATTCAAAGAGACCTATACTTCCGATAAACCTGCCGGTAAGCTCAGCAAAGAATGGGCTGAACGTTTAGGACTTTCTACCGAAGTAATTATAGGTGTAGGTGCGTTTGATTGTCACATGGGTGCTGTGGGAGGACAGATCGAGCCTTATCATCTCAGCAAAGTGATGGGTACATCTACCTGCGATATGATGGTGGTGCCTGTAAAAGATATGGAACGTAAACTGGTACGCGGTATATGCGGACAAGTAAATGGTTCGATCATTCCGGGTATGATTGGTCTTGAAGCAGGACAATCTGCTTTTGGTGATACCTATGCGTGGTTTAAAAATTTACTCGCCTGGCCCATCGAACAATTGCTGAAATCATCGGCACTCATTACGCCTGATATAGCAGACAAACTAAAAGGAGAATTACTCGATAAAATTATACCGGAACTCACGCGTCAGGCAGCAGCCCTGCCGTTGGATGAGCACAACGAACTTGCCATCGACTGGCTGAATGGCAGAAGAACACCGGACGCCAATCAACTATTGAAAGGCGCAGTAACCGGTTTGAGTTTAGGTACCGATGCACCACGATTATTTAAAGCATGGGTAGAAGCTACATGCTTTGGAGCCAAAGCAATTGTAGATCGCTTCAATACAGAAGGAGTACCCGTAAAAGGATTGATAGGCCTCGGAGGTGTAGCCAGAAAGTCACCTTATATAATGCAGGTGATGGCCGATGTGATGAACATGCCTATCCGCATTCATAAATCTGAACAAACCTGTGCAGCAGGTGCCGCTATGTTTGCCGCTACTGCTACCGGTATATATCCCTCTGTGGAAGATGCAATGAACGCTATGGGGCAGGGCTTTGATGCGGAATATATACCGAATGCTGCTGCGAGTGCTGTCTATGCCAAACGCTATAAGCAGTATATGGAAACCGGGGAGAAACTGGGTGTTTGAAGTTCAATGTTCATTTGTTAAAGTTTAGTGTTCAAGGTTAAAAGTTTATAGTCCTATACCGGATGCCTAATTACGATTCTATAAAACAAGCGGCTTATGAAGCCAACATGCAATTGCCGAAACTTGGGTTGGTGCTTTTTACTTTTGGTAATGTGAGTGCGGTTGATCGTGCTGCCGGTGTATTTGCCATCAAACCAAGCGGTGTTCCATACGAAGAACTTTCACCCGAAAAAATGGTGATCGTTGACTTCGATGGTAAAACGGTAGAAGGAAAACTTCGTCCATCGTCTGATACCAAAACGCATGCGGTATTATACAAGCACTGGGAAAAAATTGGCGGCATAGTTCATACACATTCCACGTATGCAACGGCATGGGCACAGGCACAGCGCGATATACCTATATTTGGCACCACGCATGCCGATCATAACACCGTAGATATACCTTGTGCTCCTCCTATGAGCGATGAGATGATCAA
>NZ_DATCSD010000271.1:0-28923 GCF_036568665.1 Ohtaekwangia sp.
ATGTGCCTTTGTTAAGTTTCGGAGTAGACTGATCTAACGGTATGGCTTGTTAAGTTGATCATATACAGACTTGCTAACCGGTTTGAATAATAACTGTGCGAGGATATACAGGTCATTTCTCCAAACATTGAAATCATGTGCACCCGGTTCGGTATAGTATATATGAGGAATGTTGTTGGTTGCCAGAAAATCATGTGTTCGTTCACTAACCCAAATTAAATGGTCATCGACACCACAGGATATCCAAAGTAATTTTAGCTTCTTGACTTTTTGAAGATCAGGCACCAGCACTTCGGGCATTTTTGTATTGGGGGCAGGAGCGAAGCCGGCAACGTACGCGAACTTATTCAGGTTACCCAATCCGAAGTTCAATGCCTGTCCGCCACCCATAGACAGTCCAGCTATAGCCCTGTAGTGGTGCTGTGTATATACCGGATAGCTGTGTTCAATGAATGGAATGAGATCATCGAGCAAGTCTCTTTCAAAAGTTGAAAAGGCTTTTACTTTAACACTGTCAAAGATATCTCCCGTTGGTTGGTCGTTTTTCATGGCACGACCGTTGGGCATCACAATCACCATTGGCTCTGCCTTTTTTTCAGCGTAAAGATTATCCAGGATAATTTGAGGTGGTGCAGCGTATGCCCATTCTTTATCAGTACCCGCGAGGCCATGCAAAAGATATAAGACCGGGTATTTTTTTGTCTGTGTAAATCCGGGAGGGGTATATACCAACGCCCTGCGCTTAACGCCTACCGTTTTTGAATAGTAATATATAGTGTCAATCTTTCCATGCGGTATGGCTGCGCGCAGGGAATCAAAACCTTTTGGTGCATGATTGGGGATATTCTGTGCATTTGCCTTTGCGCAGGCAAGCCAAGTAAAAAACAGGAGCACCACACATTTTGCTATAGTGTTGTGCTGTAAACCGCTGCAGGCGGTTGCCCCTATATTGAATAGGCTCTTACAATTCTCAGTCTGGAGTTTAACCATGCGTTTATACATTTGGCTTGTAAAGTACCTAATAGTAATACAAGGGAACTGTATAAAAAGTATTATAAGAGGGTGGAAAAGGTATATAAAAAATTTTTGCCCGACAGTATGGTAAAAAAGATGAGCAGTCCTGGATCGAATGGGTTACTATACCCTATAAAAACCATTGCCGACCAAGCTGCTCAATGTGAGATATAATTTTTTTTGCCGTGTATACTATCGATAATTACTTTCTGACTTCAGCCTTGCAATCTCTTCTTCAGCAGCTTTCAACTTTTGAGCAATCAGGTCTGCAGTTTGGCGGTTGGCTTCTGCCAGTTTTCGTGCTCGTTCATTCTCCTCTTCCTGTATGCGATCGACTTCTTGCTGTTTGCGAACCATAGCTTCCTGAGTGGCTTGCAGCTCTTCCAGATTCTGTCGCATTTCTTCTTCATTAGCACGAATCTCTTCGGTCTGTTGTTGAGACGTTACCAAAAGTTCTTGCATCTTTTCTGTTGTACGTGCGCTTTGCAACGCTGATGCTACAAATTCACCAGCTTTTTCCAGGAACGCAATGTGGTGGTTCTCAAATTTTTCCAGACTAGCAATTTCAATGATAGCTTCTATCTGATCGTTATATTTCATTGGAACAATCACTACGCATCCCGGTGTAGTTTCTCCCATGCCGGATGTTATATAGGTATATCCTTGTGGTAACTTGGTAAGCATTGTTGTTTGCCCCTCGAGGTATGTCTGACCAACTAATCCCACACCGATATCTATTCTGCGTTCAACAAACTTCTTACGGTCGTATGCATAACAAGCGGTAAGTTCCAGGAATGAACTGGTTTCATCTTGTCTCAATACAAATAAACCACCTTGTTGTGCTCCTACATATCGTGTAACAAAGCGAATCACTTCGCTTGATAGCTCCGTCAGATTGTTCTGATTATTCCGGACTGCCTCGGAGAATTTGGTAAGACCTTCATTCGTCCACAACCTGCGTTCTTCATCACGTTTCAGAAGCTTCAGTTGGTCCCGCATATTGTTGAGTCGGCCGGCAAGATTCGTTTCGTTTAGTGTTTTGTTGCTATTGTCCAGTCCGCTCCATTCCACTGTATATTTACCTTCTGATATATTTTCTATAAATGCACTGGCCTGCTGAAGATTTACAATGGAGTCGTGAATCACCTGCTTCGGATCGTTGAGAACCAGCGGTGTACCCGGGTTGAATATATACTTACGATTATTTTCTTCGAGTTGTTGAAGTAGTGCGCGTCGTTCACGGTCATCGTTTCGTATCTTGTGAATAACGTATCCTAGCGTTGGCAGCCCGATCAACAATGTAAGTAATTGCAGGTATAGGTTGTTGTTTATGGCAGATTCATATTCTGATCTGGCCACGTCCTTCAGATTATCTTCGAAACTGATTATCTTCAAGCACACGTCAGACCAATGCATAAACACATCTTGACCTCTGTTTTGTTTAAGCATCTTACTATACGTATGGATGCTGTCGACTTTTGCATGTTGCTTCATTTCGAGAACGAAATCCGCGTAGCCGTGGTAGGTCTCGCGTAGTTTATCGAGCGGATCAATATCATAGTTCTGCGCCTGAAGCTTTCGCTTGATGTTGTCGAACCGCTCATCAATAGCTTCTATCGCAGCCGCGGCCGGACCAAACAAAGTGTCACTTTTGGTAACGGCATAGCCGCGTATACCTAAATCGATATTGTGGAGCAGTTCTGCTACTAACTGACTACACTGAAAGTTGATCTCTTCACATTCACGCATTACAACATCAGACTTTTTAATAACGGTTTTGTTGCGATAGGTAAACATTGAATTCATGATGAGCAGTACGAGAATTACTCCGACTGCAATAACAATACTGTTCTTCCGGATAAGTGTTGACAGGTTCATAAAAGTTTCAATAGTTATAGGGATCCGCTGATTGATATGTATATATCATCTTGCTGAACCGATTTTAGCAAGGCTTAAAGCTCCTGTAATACAAAAGTAAAATCAGGTCCCATAAAGGACTGTCCGGTTAAATACCTATTCAAAAAATAATGTTTACTGAATTTTTTGTCGGTATAGGTACTGAGCGTAGAGTCTATATATAGGGTATATATAGTATCAGATGGTCTAAAAGTTTTATTTTTACAATGGAGGTATTCTTTTGTGATGCGATCAACGATGTCACTTTTTGAGTTATAAATGAGCGGTGTTAAAAAGCTTCAGGAGTTGTTATATAAATCCGATTTGCAGCTTAGACTTTTTGTGCCGTGAAGTGGGATTTATTATGCAGGTGCTTCTTCAATGAACATGAATTTGTTTGTAGGTGAATACAAAAGAGTTAGACTGGGATTACTAATGTATTCAATCTATATGAATCGTCACGATATCGCTGAAGAGGTACATTGCGCGTAGCGAGTTAATGGGTAATATAGTGATAAGCTTGCTGTAAGCTATAATGATCAATTTGATCCTTCCGGCAATTTAGAGGGTAAGTTTACGAGTAGCGCCTTATGAAGTATTAGCAATGCGCAACTATTACAATTCATAATTTACGTCATGGCTGTTCCTATAGACTGTCCGGAGTTTTCAATAGGCAGATCAACCATGCTGGATGACATAGGCATTACAAAAATCCTCAATTAAACTACAAAAGTCCTCGATTAGCCTACTTATACTCAACGGTGCTTCCTGACCTTTGCTTCATCAATAATTGAAAAGATCAGGAACATGGAAAATAAAATGAAAAGTAAAGTTTGGTTCATCACCGGTGCTTCGCGCGGTTTTGGACGCGTTTGGGCGGAAGCCGCCCTGGAGCGTGGCGACAGAGTCGCAGCGACCGCACGCAATGCAGACAGTTTAGCCGGACTTAGGGAAAAGTATGGCGAAAGTGTATTGACCCTGGAGCTGGATGTAACCAAGCCCGGGCAGGCAGGAGCAGCCATTACCCAGGCGCATGCTCATTTTGGAAGGTTGGACATTGTGCTGAACAATGCCGGGTATTCACTGGTAGGCACGATTGAGGAGGCTAGTGCGGAAGATGTTAAAGCGATGTATGAAACCAACATTTTCGGGGCACTTGCTGTTATTCAGGCTGCGTTACCGTTGCTTCGGAAACAAGGTGGCGGACACATCCTGGGTATTTCCAGCAACCTTGGGCATGTTACACTACCAGTAATCGGCTACTACTGCTCATCAAAATGGGCATTTGAAGCTATTCACGAAAGCTTGGCTTTAGAGGTTAAAGACTTTGGGGTCAAAGTAACCATTGTCGAGCCGGGTGCTTACGCTACGGAATTTGGCAGCCAGGATTCTTTAAAATTTGCTGCCGGTATGGAAATATACTCGGACTTTAAAACGCAATTTTTCGCCAGGTTAAGAGATATAGAAAGAGGCGATCCGAAGGCTACACCACAAGCGCTCTTTCAGATAGTAGATATAGAAAATCCACCGTTAAGGTTCAATTTAGGCAGTCAAAATCTGCCCTGGGTACGCACTGCTTATGAAGAACGTCTGGCGCTTTGGGAAAAGTGGGACGCGGTTTCAAGCTCAGCTCAAGGAGTAATTAAATAAGAACTGAACATAACCGGTATATTCATGGTTACCGGTTATGTCTAGATTTGTTTTGAATGAAAAAAGACGAGAAAACCCTGCAGAAATTTGAGACGCTGTCCGATGCCCATCGGGCCTTTGGTCTCCCTCAACCTAAACACCCATTGATCAGTCTGCTAAACGGGGCTCCTCCCTGGTCGGAAGTACACCCACCGTCAGGGCATCATGTATTGGGATTTTTTAAGATTTCGTATAAGCCCAAACTTGCTGGTAAGCTAAAATATGGTCAGGGTTATTATGATTTCGATGAAGGAGGTTTACTGTTCGCTTCACCCGGTCAGATCATGGGCAGCGGTGAAGACGAGAGAACCGTATGTTCTGAGTATACCTTGCTGATCCATCCGGATTTCTTTTTAGGTTATCCCGTGTCTAAAAAGATTAGTCAGTACGGTTTCTTTTCTTATGCTACTAACGAAACGCTGCACCTTTCTGAAAATGAAAAAGCCACTATCATTTCTATTTTCCGAATCATGGAAGAGGAACTCAATGGCCGGATTGATGACTTTAGCCATGACGTGATTATATCTCAGATTGAATTGTTGCTGACCTACGCTAACCGTTTCTATAGGCGCCAATTCATTACTCGTAAGACGGTGAGTCACGATCTTTTGCAACGATTGGAAGACCTGTTGAACAGTTACTTCAATAGCGAACATTCCCTTAGCAACGGCATCCCAACCGTTCAGTATCTTGCCGAAAACCTGCATTTGTCTCCCAGCTACTTAAGTGATATGCTGCGGATACTGACTGGCCAAAATGCGCAGCAGCACATCCATGATAAACTGATTGAAAAGGCAAAAGAAAAACTTTCCACCACTTCGTTATCGGTGAGTGAAGTAGCTTACGCACTGGGTTTCGAACATCCGCAATCATTCAGTAAGCTATTCAAAACCAAAACCAAACTGTCTCCATTGGAATTCAGACGCTCTTTTAACTGAATGAATCTTTTTGTGTTTTGTGTTATATGTTCACAAATTAATTTCTCTTCAGGTCTAAATTTTTGCGCACCCTCCAATTTTGTATTGGGCTGGCTGCTACCATATACAGGTATATATACCTGGACGAGGAAATAGGTTGAAAGTAAAGTGTCGTATCAGAAACCCAAAGAGTTGTAGTGTCAGATTCTAAATGACTTTCCGGGCTAAAGATGCTAAAGCTTTCTCCGAAGTTCGTGATAACGGAACTCCGGAGAAATTGACTATAGTTTTTTTCGTGGTGCTACCTTGCAACCACAATTTACTCCATCATATAAGCAGGAGATAAGATTTTCAAAGTGTTTATGAAGTATATAAACTATTGAACTGCAGCACCTCTTACTTTTGCCACTTCATCCAGCTTAACATTATCAGCATTGTTGCCCCACGATTTGCGAATATAGGTTAGTACATCGGCAATCTGTTGGTCGGTGAGCCAACTGTGTGGAGGCATTACATTTTGATAAGATTCACCATTGATCTTCGTTGGCTTGTCGAATCCTTTCAGAATAATGTTGATCAACTCCGTTTTATTTCCGGTAACAATATTGATTCCCGCTAGGGGAGGATTCATTCCGGGCGCACCTTTTCCATCGCGCTGGTGGCAGGGGGCACAATATGTATTATAAACTGTTCGTCCGGCAACGAGCTCATCCGGAACAGACTCTTCTTCCTTCTTAACTTCAGGTTGATACAATGTACGATCGGAAGTTTTTGTAATGCCATCCTTGTAATATACAATACGCCAGATACGTCCGTGTTGTGAATCAGAAATGTAAAGAGATCCGTCCGGTCCTTCGGCTAATCCACATGGCCTGAAGAAAGCATTACCGGGATTGGTAATAGGCTGCGGCCCTATAAATCCATCGGCAAAAACTTCGTATTGGCCCGAAGGTTTTCCATCTTTCATTGGCACGAATACTACTTTGAAACCTTGCTGCTCATGACCAAGTCGGTTCCAGCTTCCGTGAAAAGCAATGAAGGCTCCATGCTTGTACTTCTCAGGGAAGAGATCACCTTTATAAATCAATACATCATTAGGAGCCCAGTGTCCCGGAAAACCTAACAAGGGTGTCTTGGCTTTCTCGCTACCGTCAGTCTTTACTCCATCTCCGCCATACTCCGGGTTCAGAAGTTTTTTATTCTGGATGTGATCGTAGTAGTAGTAAGGCCAACCCATATCATCACCTTGCTCGAGATCAAAGAATATTTCAGACGGGAGTTCTACATTTTGATCTTCCGTATAGTACTCGGGCCAATAACGGTGAAGATCATCTCTTCCATGCTGAAGAGCATACAATTTACCAACGTCATAATTCCAGGTAAGTGCAACTGCATTTCTTATACCTGTCGCATAACGATATTTAAGATCTTGCTTTTGTCCGGGCGTGTTGTCATCAAACTTCCATATACCGGCACGAGTCTCCAGTTCTACGCATGGGCTATCGCCAGCTGTGTGTGGCATTCGTAGTGTTGTCTCACAGCAATTGCTTGTTGAGCCGATGTTTACGTACATACCTCCCTTGTCATCGAATGTAAATGTTTTAGCCATGTGACCAACGCCTTCCACCATTGTTACTATAGTGTCGAGCGCTTCGGCTGGTAGTAATTCTCCATCCGTCATCTTGCTTCGGAACACATGCGTTTCATCGGCATAATACAAATAGCCATTATGCAGTTCTATTCCAGTGCCGGTTATATCTGAATATCCTTTGATGATATCAGCATGTCCATCACCCGATGTATCCCGCAAGGCAATAATTCCTTTGCCACCCAGGGCGAGCTTACTCAGATGCAGGTATATATCTCCATTGGAATTAATGGCCATGTGCCTTCCCCTTCCAATAGAATCTACTACTACAACCGCTCCGAATTTCTCCGGGAGTGTAATCCCTCCATTGTCTTTATCAGGAAGTAAATTCTCAATCTTTGATTTGCTGCATGCTGCAAAAAATACAATCAATGCCAGCGATGAAAATCGTACTAATAGCTTCATAATTTATTTCAGTTTACAGGATACATCCGATTTTTAGGAAAGACGAGAACATAAATGATTTTCGCTCAGTAAAGTTTCAGCCTTTCCTTCTTAGTCTGATGAACTTTTTGTTTTCATAAATTAAAATATTAGAAATGAACCTCAGCTCTTCAAATACTCGAAGTATCGAAATTTTATGATAGGAGGAGCTAATTCAATGTAGCGAATGATATCTTAACATCCTTCTGCTGACGGTCTTTTTGATCGCGCAAACAGATTTAGACAACCCTCGAATGAGCCATCGCGATGATGAACAAAAGTGTCCTGGTTCCACATCGTGTATCGGTAAACGGTACTCGCATGAACGACCTCTACCTAGTTTTTAAAAAACGAGAAGGCCACCGGTACAATTTTATAGACGACTCACTGGGTTGAAGAATAACAAATGGCCATGATAATTTGTGTTCTGTAAAGCGGCCAACCCATAATACCTGCGCTGATGTACATTCAAGCTGGTAATTATATATATGTATGGTGTCATATATAGTTTAATGCTCAGCAATAAAGTAATATATAGTATATATTGGGTGGACCTGTATTCTATTAACGATCAGACGTTGCGATGCGTGTAGCATTGTAACAGGATGGATAAACGATAATAGCCCGACAATAAAGCGCTCTGTTGACTGCTCTTTATTTTGAAAACCGTGATAACTTTTGTAACATGGTTTTCTTAAACGTTAAAGACTCGTGGCTTTATCAGCGCCTTACCGAAAAACGTTGCCCTGGTGGACATGGGTGGCTCCTCTCCCGATCTTTTTTCTGGGTACAGTTATGTCACTGGAAGCGAAGATTACTACAGGAACTGCTTTGTTCTATTTTCCTATTCCCTTTGCATTGACACTTACTTACTGGTGGGGGCTCCGTGTACTGCCTGCTTTTTATTTAAACGCTGTCTGCTGTGCCGGGCTGTGGGGGCTTGATCGGATGGCCTTGTGGCCGATCTATGGTTTACCCGAAGTCATCTTCGTTTTGTTGTCGTGGTTCTTTTTTGTAAAAATCTTTTCAGGAAAAGTATGTCTCCCCAATACACGACAAGTTGTTTCCTTTCTTCTGATAGGTATTCTTGTGCCTCTTGTTCCTTACAAATTCATTCTTGAATCTGTTTTTTATTTAGCAGGCGATACGCCGTCTGATAATTATTGGAACTTGTTTATCACCACCGGATTTGGCGATTTCATTTCCACCTTCTGTGTGTCAATTCCCTTTCTCTACTTCTTTACTAAACTGATGGCCCGGCATGGATGGTTATTGGATGAAGAGCAGAAGGAAGATATACCCCTGGATGAAATAAAGGGTTCCAGACAACAATGGGTCGAGTTAATTTGCGCAGGCATTGCAGCCTATCTGGTCAATCGTTTTCTCGGTTTTACCGACTACTGGTTTCTCAATGGAATCCTATCACTTTATATAGCGATGCGTTTTGGATTTGGTCCCACGATCATGCTCAACTCCTATATTTTATTAATTACCTATGTGATTCCCGCAGCCACGTATGATGATTTTTTACCAGGACATTTCCTGGCTTCCAACATGTTAAAGACACAACTGGGAACTGCGCTATTGTATGTATTCAGCATCATCATTGGTCGCCTGGTTTCGGATATGCGTTTTAGCGAACTCCAACTCAGTGATCAGAACAAGAAACTGAATGTAATCAATACCGAACTTGACCGGTTTGTATATAGTGTGTCGCATGATCTGAGCGCTCCGTTGAAATCCATATTAGGTCTGGTTAACATCAGTCGCCTCACCGATCATCTTAGTGATCATCGTATACACTTCAACCTGATTGAAAAAAGTGTGCGTAAACTGGAAGCCTTTGTCAGCGAAGTGCTGGACTACTCACAAAATAAAAGACTGGAGATTGCCCTTGAGCAAGTGAATTTAAAAGAGTTGTGGGAGGAGGTGGTGAAAGATCTTCAATATATAGATGGGGTCAATGAGATAAACATCCATCATGATACGATAGAACCTGAGATCATTGTTAGCGACAGAAGACGATTAAAGATCATCTTGCAAAATCTTTTTAGCAACGCTGTCAAGTTCAGGAGACAGAACGAAGCATCTTTTGTGAAGTTCTATACCGGGTATAATCATAGTCAGCTAACGCTTTTTATCGAAGACAATGGAGAAGGGATAAGACCGGAGCTGCAATCTAAAATATTCGACATGTTCTTTCGGGCTACCGAAAGCTCCAATGGATCTGGCCTGGGGCTATACATTGCTATGGAAGCAGCAAAAACTCTTGGTGCACAGATAACTGTTCGATCGGAGTACGGCAAAGGCTCAGTATTTGGTATCGTGTTTAGTGCACCGGAACATCAAGCTCATGCTTCTGTATAACTAAATAAGACAAAGCCAGTACAGTCGAGAAGTTTACTTTTCTACTTCGTAATGTAAGTAACTATAGTTAGCCTCCTGAAGTATGGGAATAATAAAAGTGTATTTGAAAAGTATCAGGTATATATAGGCATGTACAGCTATTAAGACCAGTACTATGAGATGAATAGAAAAAACACCGGAGAGGTTTGTTGAAAACCACCCCGGCTATAAACCACAACAAACTTTTTTGCTTACCACCGTTTCTTAAAGCTACTGCCACCGGAACGATTCCCGTATCCACCACCACTTGGAGAATCTGTTTTAGGTCGTGCTTCATTCACGGATAAATCTTTACCCAGAAAGGTGAAATTGTTCAGCTCGGTTATAGCCTGTTGAGCAGAAGCCGTGTCAGGCATCTCAATAAACCCAAAGCCACGACTGCGTTGCGTTATTTTGTCGAGAATAATTTTTGCAGATGTTACTTCACCGTACTGTTCGAATAATTCTCTCAATTCATTGTCCGTTGCCTTGAAAGGAATGTTGGATACATAAATGTTCATGATTAAAAAAAAGTTAAATGTAATTTTATACTATGTAGAACGAAGCATTACTATATACTTCAATATATCCTAAGATATTAACCCAGTTGAGGAGAGGATTAAGAGACTCCGAATTCTATAGAGAAGAAAATGGGGTGAATTAAAAGAATCCGCAATTGATAATGCAAAGGTAGTATAATAAATCTGTAAACCTATTTACGGCATGGATATGTCAGCAAACAGACTGAAGCCCGGCACAACGTCCGGGTAGTAAAGTCTAGATAACGTATACTTGTTGATATATAGATGTTGCCTCTTATTTATTCATCACCACCAGCCATGGAGCGCGTTTTACCAGTTCAACTTCGTTGCGAACGCAGGTGAAGCTTTCACGCGAAGCACTATAATTGGACAAAAGCAACGCATCTATTTGCAGAGTGAGTTTCTTTATAACCGCATCGATTGATATTCCTATTATGTTCTTTTTCATAGTTTTTTTTCAAGTATGTTTATTCTGATAGACTTCCGCCCGGCAATGAATTTTTTTTACTGCTTCCTTGATTTGCCGTATGGCGTTTACGGATTGGTGAGTGTAAGTTCTCTTTCAAAGTAAGCTTGTTGCTTTGCGTGCTCATTACCTACAACGGCACAGTAATAAATGCGTTGCAGATATTTTACAATAACCAGTTGTACCGAAGGGTTTACTTTAGCAGTAACAAGCGCTCCTTCCGGATACAGGTGATCATCATTAGTTCTGGAACTCATACAGTGCGGTAAATAAATAAGAGATATATAAAATACTAAAACAGCACCGCAGGATTTCGCCAGCGGTGCTTTCAGCCGATCATTTACAGTGTTTCTATAATGATCCGAAGTTCTTCTGAAGGTATAGATAATTTAAACTCCAGTGCCGCCAGCATTTCTGTTTTTTTGATTTCATCAAAATCCAGATCAGCATCCGATAATTTCGGGAATTGCTTTTTAAGCTTCATCTTCTGCGCTTCCCATTTGGAATTTGCCTTTTGTGAAGATTGTGTTGCTATCATAATGTGTTATACTTAATCAAGTAGCAAGGTGGTGCTTTTTGGAGAGAATTGTCTTACAGGAAAAAGTGAAAGAGTTACATGATTCACACTATTGGCACATTAGTCTCGCATGTTTAAATATTTTTGGCTATATACTGGCAGTAAATGGTCAGTTATCCTGGCGAACATGTTCATGCACCCATTGAGCCTCCTCTTCAGGTGATATACTCTCTAAAGTATTAAACCGGCTGAATACTCTGCGCGGAATATCATAAGGAAGTGTTTCGATTGCGTAAGGACCTGATACTCCCAGCATCCAGTTATTGCTTGCTGCCCAGTGTGGTGCCTTCGTTCTATATTTAAAAACATAGTAAGTCAACTCGCCAATAGAAACATTTTTTACCAGTTCGATTTCATCAGGTACAGTACCAAGTTCGGTCGGAAACTCCAGCCAGTTTGCCAGAAAACTTTCCGCTCCTTTTTCACAGGTATAATATTCCGAAGGGAAAAGATCTTCCCGATTATGCTCGCGCAGCATGAGGTATACTAAATAGCGTAGCGATATATCTTGCATTAAGGCTATAATCTCCGCGCCTTTAACCATTTTATGCGAGGCAATCTTTTGCATGACTGGCTTGAGTATATCATACTTGCGATCGGCCAGCGCGCGGAATTTGCGCTTCACATAATAGTGATTATAAAGCAGCCAAAATCCCGAAAGAACAACTGCAATTAGTATAAGAAAAAGGCCAGCCGTAATAATGAACGAGTTACTCATGGTACAGAGTTAATGGTAAAGTCTGCAATGGATCATCACAGACTTCATGTAAATAATGAGAGTGCCTAATATAAAAGCTGAGAAAGTTGAGGATATGACAAAGCGAACGCGACACAGCACGGGCAATGGAAATATCAGAATCATACGAATACAGATTCTGTCAACTCCGAAGCATTTCCGGATGAATAGTATAAAGATACCTTTACCAGCATAATAAACGCTACATTTCTGATTTATATTAAGGAACGATTGATACAGGATTCTATGTTACCCTCTAGTAACCCTCCAACATGTTAAAATATACTTTTGATACAAGTCAGAATTTATTCTTTAAGCTGCTCAAGCAAAAAGTAGATAATTACTTTGCTGAACATAATCTTAACCCGGCCGGCAATGGTAAACTCTACGGAAAGAGTATTATGCAAGTGCTTGCTGCTGCAGGGCTGTATATATGGCTCGTCTTCTTTACACCGCATACTTTCATCGCTATACTTCTGTGCCTGATCCTGGGGCTTAATTTAGCCATTATCGGTTTTAATGTAATGCATGAGGGCGGACATCAGAGCTTTTCGCGATATACCTGGTTAAACAATGTATCATCGTATTTTCTCAATGTGCTGGGAGGTATCTCATATTACTGGAAAATAAAACATAATATCAATCATCATACCTATACCAATGTAGACGGAATGGATTCTGATATTGATGTAAAACCTTTTATGCGTTTACATAAAGATCAGCCTTTGCGTTCTTATCATCGTTATCAACACATTTACTGGGTAGTATTATATAGCATTTCATATCTGGTATGGATATTTTACGAAGACTTTCAGAAATATATAAGCGGCAAAGTAGCCGTACATGCAGTCCGCAAAAAACTTACTCTGAAAGAGCATATCATATTTTGGGTTACCAAGTTTATGTACATTTCCGTGTATATGGTAACACCGATTATCATGATAGGCTGGTTGCCCTGGCTCATTGGTTTTCTCCTCATTACTTTTACCTGTGGTATAGCGATCAGTATAGTATTTCAACTGGCACATGTGGTAGAAGGTACACAGTTTCATTCAGCGGGCATGCAAGATCAGCAAAGCCGGCAGGAGTGGGCCATTCATCAAATCAGGTCTACAGCAAATTTTGCCACCTCAAACAAACAGCTGTACTGGTTACTGGGCGGACTAAACTTTCAGATCGAACATCACTTATTTCCCCGCATAAGCCATATACACTATCCTAAAATTAGCATCCTGGTAAAGGAAGCCTGCCGCGAATCGAATATTATATATCACGAATATTCGTCTATGGCAAAAGCCATTGCCTCTCATATCCTCTATTTGCGCAGACTGGGTAATGCCTGATGATGACGCAGGCCTGGGTATCAACTATAATGTTGTATATTTTACCGGGCACGCACGAGGCATTTGTTACACAATACTATTTATATAGAAACAAGCACGATGAGATTATACATTAAATATATGGTGAGCCAGCGATGTAAAATGATGGTGCGTGATGAATTTGATAAACTGGGATTGCACTATACGATGATAGACCTGGGCGTAGCGGAGCTTGCAGAGAATATGACTCAACAACAACATGAGCAATTAAAAATAAATCTGCTCAAGTCAGGATTGGAACTGCTGGACGACAAGCGGAGCATTCTCATAGAGAAAATCAAGAATGTAATAACGGAAATGATTCACTATACCGATGTGTTGCCCAAAACAAATTACTCCGACTATATCAGCGAGAAACTCAATTACGATTATACTTATCTGGCCAATATATTTTCAGAAGTGAAAGGTATAACAATCCAGCAGTTTATTATTCTCAATAAGATTGAGAGAGTAAAAGAATTACTCCTCTATGATGAGCTGAACCTGACTGAGATAGCCTATAAACTTCACTACAGCAGTGTAGCACATTTATCAAATCAATTCAAGAAAGTTACAGGGCTGTCACCATCGTTTTACAAGAAGCTGAAACAGAAGCGTAGCGGTAATCTTGAAAATGTGTGATATGTGTAATACTGTATTCTAATTGTGTAATGCGAACAGTATAGTTTCCATCACCTTTGTCAGGTAATTATTGTGCAAAACAATTTAACAACAACACATTATGGAAACTACAAAAACACAGGAAAGCGCTGCTTTTAAGATTGACGGAAACTGGAATGAACAGGCAAAAGCGCTGCGAAAAGAATTTTCACAATTATCGGATTCAGACCTTGAATTTCAGGATGGCAAAGAAGAAGAACTTTTGAAAAGAGTGGAGACAAAACTGAACAAAAGTCGTCAGGAAGTGATCGAGCTGATAACAAAAGCGCAGTCTGCCGAGAAACAAAATTAGATCCTTCTTATCTATTCCATTCCTGCATATATCTATAGTTGACATTTTCATGCGGCAGGAACACAAACTCCTGCCGTTTGACTTATCGACCTAACCCCACCGACTATATACCGGAAGAAAACAGAACTTATTGTTCTGTTTTTTTATGATATAGCACAACCAAACGACCACTGATCATCTGATCTCTCAATGTTATAGTTATAGCCTGTGTTGTTCTTTCAGGCACTTTGTATATATACTTTAAATCTGAGCAGAGCAGTATAACTGAATCGATGATCGCTTCTCGATTATTATGCCTTTTTTCAACGGAATGACCGGTTTAACCGGTAATTGAACTTTATTGGATAATTTAACGTACCTTTGTTATTCAATTCCTTGAATCACTGAAGGCTATTTTCTCCTGAAAGATTATTCCCTCCTTACAGATTTTATCAATTGAAGAGACACAGGTCTCAGTTTCGTATTATTCATTTAATCATAGCACCATGAATCTATTTGTGGCAAACATTAGCCGTACCGTTACTGAAAACGCCTTGAAAGCATTGTTTAGTGAATTTGGTAAAATTACTTCTGTTAAAATCGTTACCGATAAATATACCGGAGAATCTAAAGGCTTCGGGTTTGTTGATATGCAGGACGATCGAGAAGCAATAGAAGCAATTAAAAGGCTTTCGCAGGTCAGCTTCTTCGGTACTAAGCTTCTTGTTTCAAAAGCAAGGCCTAAGATGAACTAACGATTATCGGCCACATCATGATATGGGGTAAATATTCCTCATAAATAAAAGTATATATACCCAATTGTAATTAATGACAAGTTATACAGCCATAACATTTGCCAATACAAAACGCGATTTTTCGAATACGCTGAATAAAAGAGTAAATGACTATTTTAAAACAAAAGGTATAGCCCGGCACGGAAATACTGAAATGCTGGTAAAGACATGCTTTATGTTTTCGCTATATTTTATACCCTATGCCTGCATGGTAGCGGGTAACATTACCAACAGTGGATTACTTCTGCTATTAACCGTAATGATGAGTTTTGGACTAGCCGGAATAGGGTTGTCCGTTATGCATGATGCAAACCATGGTGCATACTCCAATAAAAAATGGATCAATACCGTCATGGGATATTCGCTCAACCTGGTTGGAGCAAATGCTTTTAACTGGAAGATGCAGCATAATGTACTTCATCACTCTTTTACCAACGTACATGAAGAAGATGAAGACATAAGTCCCAGAGGTGTATTGCGCCTCACGCCTCATTCGACCTGGAAGCGCTTTCACCGATATCAATTTATATATGCGTGGTTTCTCTACGGGCTGATGACGTTGGTGTGGCTGTTTGTAAAGGATTTTATCCGCATAATACGATATCATAAAAATGGTCTGGCAAAACGCAACAACGCTAACATTGTACGAGAATGGTTTATTCTGGTAACGACAAAGCTTATGTACCTGGGCTATATATTCTTTATCCCGTTGTTTTTTACTTCTCTGCCCTGGTGGGTAATTATGGTTGGTATTGTTATGATGCACTATATAGCAGGCTTTATACTGGCTATCATTTTCCAGCCGGCACATGTTATTGAAGGAACGGAGTTTCCGCTGCCTGATGAGCACAATACACTTGAAAATAATTGGGCTGTTCATCAATTGTATACCACTACCAACTTTGGCAACAAAAGCCGTTGGTTCTCGTGGTACGTGGGTGGTTTGAATTTCCAGATAGAACATCACCTGTTCCCCAATATATGTCATGTACACTATCGAAAAATAGCGGGCATCGTAAAGGAAACAGCACTTGAATTTGGTTTGCCCTATAAAAGTGCGCGTACGTTTGCTGAAGCTTTACATAGTCATGCAAGGCTGCTCAGGCAGTTAGGAGTAAAGCCCCTGTGAGCTGGCATATATCGTTATGAATAGTAAACCGGTTATAGTTTTATACTTTAATAAACACCATGCGACAACTAAAAATTAGTAAGCAGATAACAAACCGGGAGAGTCAATCCCTGGACAAATATTTACAGGAGATAGGAAAGGTTGATTTAATTTCTGCAGAGGTGGAAGTTGATCTTGCTAAACGAATAAGACAGGGCGATCAGGCTGCACTTGAAAAACTTACCAAGGCTAACCTGAGGTTTGTTGTGTCGGTTGCCAAGCAATACCAGAATCACGGACTTACGCTGGGCGATCTGATTAACGAAGGCAACGTTGGTCTTATCAAAGCAGCGATGCGTTTTGATGAGACACGCGGTTTTAAATTTATTTCGTATGCCGTGTGGTGGATTCGTCAGGCAATACTGCAGGCTCTGGCAGAGCAATCACGAATCGTACGCCTGCCACTTAACAGAGTGGGGTCGTTAAACAAGGTGCTAAAAACATTTTCATTGCTCGAGCAAAAATTTGAGCGCGAGCCCTCTACCGGCGAACTGGCTGAATTTATGAATGTAACGCTGGAAGATGTAGAGACCTCCATGCGCACAGCGGGTCGCCATATCTCTGTAGATGCACCCTTTATAAACGGTGAAGACAATACGTTACTGGATGTGCTGGAAAATCGAGATGAAGAAATGCCTGACTCTGAGTTGATGATCGATTCATTGAAACTCGAAGTGTCGCGTGCACTATCTACACTGACTGTACGCGAGGCAGAAGTTATATCCTGTTACTTTGGTTTGAATGGCAGTAAGCCTATGACGCTTGAAGAGATAGGTGATCACTTTAAACTAACGCGTGAACGTGTAAGGCAGATAAAAGAAAAAGCCACACGCAGGTTACGGAGTACTTCGCGCAGTAAATCACTAAAGAGTTTTCTGGGCTGAATCGGATAACAATTCTCAATCTATCTATATCTAACATGGAATCTAAAATTTTCAGCACGTTTGCCAGCCAGGTATATGTTTCATTGTGGAATAAATACCGCCCGGCTATATTGAAGCTCATGCTGGCATCGCATGATAATCCGCAGGAATACGGACTATCAGCGCATGAGTTTAAAGCACTCAATCCCAAAGATCGGAATGGTTATTCATTTACGTTGAAAGCATACCAGGGAAAGGCGCTGAATAACATTCAGCAGTCAACGAACGCACAGGATTTATTATACATGCTTTCGCTCTCACGGAAAGCCAGCGAATTGATGGATACCGGTATATATGAGTTTACGCTTACCAAACAATTTAAGCTCCAGGTAACTAAATTGCCGGATGCCTAACGTGCGAATATGTAGCATAAATGATTTATACGTATGATACACAGGATAATTGACCGGAGCTACGTTGGGGAAGTATTGCAGCATCTCTATAGTTATAGCAACGAATTGCATATTGAAATTACGCTGCTTGCAAAAGGCGGCTACTTCTATAGGATAGACGAAAACGAAAAGCGAACTCCGCTGCAGGGAACTACCATTGAAGAAGCAGTAACATATTTAGCCAACAGAATTGCGCTCGATCATCCACACTCTAACTTCAGCTTTTGGTGGCGTGAGAATTTCAGCAGTAATTTTTAGCAATGAATACAAGGATATGGTATTAATTATACCTATATTTGTATAAGTATTAAGTTATAGGCGATTTAGTAATATTTCATTCTGTTAAAATATAATCATTCCCTCTCATTTCCGTTTCGGAAAAGCGATCAGAGTAATTATCATCAACATGGAAATCTGAAAGCTTGATACAATCATTTATTATTTAAAATTATGCAAGGAACAGTAAAATTCTTTAATGAAACCAAAGGTTTTGGATTCATTAAACCCGATGACGCTAAAGACGATGTTTTTGTTCATTCTTCCGGTCTTATCGATGAGATTCGTGAGAACGACCAGGTTGAATATGAAGTTGAACGTGGTAAGAAAGGCTTAAATGCCGTTAACGTGAAACGCGTTTAAACTGAGCGATTGAAATTGAAAGAAAGGCCTTCCATTAAGAAGGCCTTTTCTTTTTATAGCTGACAAGCCCTTGTTATTAAAATTTATAGTGCATTAAGAGGTATAAATCTGCTCAGAGAAATTGTTCAATCACACAGTATATCTGCTATAGTATATAGAATAGCTTTATAGATTTTACTGCGAGAAAATCGATAATTATTAGTGTGAGAGCTTCACAGAACAGTAAGATAGTATATATAATCTCCTTGCGAATAAATGCTTGGAACCCTTCATCTGAGTTCACGCAGACTATACTATATTTTTTTTACTTGTGTTGCATTTAAACCTCTTACTGTATTTTCAGTCTCAAATGATACCATATCACTCTCCTTTATTGCTACGGTTAAAGCATTTGCGTGTACAAAAATGCTCTCCTGTGTGTTGAGATCCTTGATGAATCCGTAACCTTTCGCTTCATTAAAATAACTTACGCGACCTTTTCGTAATGGGTTTACAGTAAGGCCACCTATATTTCGTGACCCCAGAACGATGTCTTCTCGTTTTACTACTTGCTTTCGGTGTGGGTCCGGAGGTGTTGATGATATATTGCCGTTCTCATCTACATAGGCCATCATCTCCTCGAGAGCCTGACCTGGTTTAGCGTTCGCTTTTCTTTCAGCTCTGCGCTCTTCTTTTTCTTTTCGCTTTTGTTGTTTCTTTTTTTCTTTTTCTCTTTTGCTGAATGTTCCGTGCATAGTGTATGTGTTACGGTTTATTATTACGTAGATAAAATTGCTGGATCGGTGAAGTAACTATTTTGCCAATGGCTGGGCGTTGGCATTTAATAACTTTGTTCGTAGTATAATCAGTGTTGCTGCTGCACTGTATCGATACAAAGAATGTACGTCATAGCATTATACCCGATCGGGAAAACGTTTTATTCATTGCTTAATAAAGCCTTTTTAGAGTTGAAATGGCTTATTAAATTTCTTCGAATAACTTATCGGGAGTGCGGAAGTTATTAGATGGAGCTTGTTAAGATCAGATGAGTAGATCGATAAAACTCCGTAAAGATAAGAATAATATATGTAAGAATCGTTTTTGTGCAAAGACTTCTTTATGCCAACGGATGAGGAGAACGTTTGGGCGAGAGGCTCGCGAATGGCAGAGATCATTAAATATGATAAATGAAAACGGAGAGAGCCAGGCAAATTGCCCAGTTAACCTTCAGTATATTTGAGATAAACCACGTTTAAGACAAAGAGCATCATGAAATTACGCCCCGAATCATTCCCTGAATTTCGAAGACACCTGGAGCGCTTTATCAAAATCAACGATGAGGAATTTGAGCAGATACTGGCGTATTTTACCTATAAGAAATTAAAGAAGCATGAAATCCTGATTCAAACGGGCGATAAAGTAAAATATACTTACTGGACGAGGAAAGGTCTTTTGATATCAACATTTATTGATCATGATGGTGGTGAACATATCATCCAGTTTGCCAATGAGAACTGCTGGATTACTGATCAAAATGCTTTCTACAACAGGGCCGAAGCTATATTTACGATTACCTGCAGGGAAGATTCGGAATTGCTTTGCCTTTCGTACAGGAACAGAGAGAAGCTTTGTGCCGGGATACATAAAATGGAACACTTTTTCCGTAAGAAAGCCAACGACAGTTTCGTAAAGCAACAGAGAAGACTTTTAACATTTCTTACTTCGGATGCTGGCAAGCGATATGATCTTTTGTTATCCGAATATCCTGAACTGATCCAACGCTTATCGAAGAAAGTACTCGCAGCCTACCTCGGTATATCCAGGGAAACCATGAGCAGACTCGGAAAGTGAAAAAGTGACAAATGTCAATTTTTAATAATTTGCTATTCTTGATCTTTACCTGAAACACTAGCAATAATCTTAACGTTACGAAAAGAAATATACTATGGAGTTTCGTGAAATTGCACCATCCAATATTCTGAAGCCCTATGTGGCCTGCTTTTATCTTTTCAAGTCTGATGAGGATATAGCATTTGATGACATCGTATTCCCGAGCGGGTATATGGAGATGGTGTTTAATCTCGGACAAGGTATATGGGAATCGTCTGTTGGAGATACGTTTGTCCAAACTCCCCGGATTGAATTATGGGGACAGATCACCGGACCGCTTGCCATAAAATCAAAAGGGAAACATGAGATGCTTGGCATCCGGTTCTATACACATTCGGCAGCGTATTTTTTGAATGATGAGATAGGTATATTCAACGATCAGGTATATGATCTCGCAGATATACTCGGCAACCCTGTGAAAAATTTGCATGCACTACTTTTGGAGACTGATGAACTGAGCGAACGAATTTCCTTATTGGAGAATTTTTTGCTGAAAAAAGTAGAGGCAGTTCAAAAGCGATCGTTGAAGATTGATAAAGTAGCCGATATACTGAACAGCATCCGGAAAGATGTATCCGGAAATAATATAGAGCACGTTGCTTCGCGACACGGTATCACTACACGTTATTTGCATAAATTAATTTACCAGCACACCGGTCTTTCACCCAAATCATTTGATAAGATCAACAGATTTCAGCGCAGCCTTAAACTCATTGCGCGAAATGAAAAGAATCTGACCTCTATTGCTTACGACTGTGGTTATTTTGATCAATCGCACTTTATAAAAGATTTCAAGTCATTTACCAGCGTTACACCCTCTGCTTACCTGGAGAATAAATTTCCCGTAAACCAGGTATTTCAACAACAGTAGAAACGGTTCCGATTTATACAATCACTATGTTTATTGCAGTAATAATTTTGAACAGAAATTATTATCCACGCATAAACTTAATAGTATGAATTTATTTGAAGTATTTTCTCAACTACATCAACAGGCAACACCTCTTCTGTTAGGCAATATCTGGGATGTGAACAGCGCCCAGGCGTTTGAAGCAAGTCAGTATAAAGCTATAGCTACCTCCAGCCAGGCCGTTGCAAAATCGCTGGGATACGAAGACGGTGAGCAGTTGCCGTTTGAAGTATTGCTCCGACTTGCCAGGAGAGTGGTGGAAGTAGTGCGTATACCATTTTCAGTTGATATAGAAGCAGGCTATAGCCGATCGTTAAAAGATATACTTGCGAATATAGAACAACTGCACGATGCAGGTGTGGTGGGTATAAATCTGGAAGATACTATTCCGGGAGCAACACGTCAGTTACGTGCGGCTGCTGACTTTCAAAAGGATCTTACGGCTATAGCCGATTACCTCAGCCGTAACAATATCAACCTGTTTATCAATGTGCGAACCGATGGATTCTTATTGGGAATGCCCAACGCGTTGCAAGAAACACTGGATCGAATCAGGCATTACGAAAATGCCGGGGCTGACGGAATCTTTGTTCCATGCATCACCGATAAGCACGATATTGAGCAAGTAGTAAAGGCTACACATTTACCTGTAAATGTTATGTGCATGCCTGATCTTCCTGACTTTAAGGAACTGGCTTCATTGGGAGTAAAGAGAATAAGCATGGGGCCTTTTGTGCATATATATGCCAACAAGAAAGTGGATGAAGCCCTCCGATCTATAGCAAGCGAGAATAGTTTCTCCGCACTTTTCAAATAGCTATATATAGTATTCTGCTTATTAAAGAAAAAATAAACAGTTCTGTTTTATACAATTTCAGGATTTCAGGTCGACTTAGCTTTGTTCTATTAACAATAAAAAATATTTAAAGATGAATTTACCAAGAAGAGCGGAAGATGCGCATGCAGCACTGGCAGCGGCTTTCAACACCAAAGATGTATTGACAGTAATGAACATGTATGATGTTACGGGCATCATTGTTCCTGAGCCCGGTAAACCTGTTTCAGGCAAAGAGAAATTTGAAGAAGCTATAAAAGCTATTCTGGCGATTGAAGGAAAGATGGAGATCAAAACCGTTTACTGTCTTCAATCCGGTAACGTTGCTGTGGGGCGATCGGAATGGAACATTACCGATGGCAGCGAAGTAAAGATCAGCGCCAAAGGTATAGAGTTGATGAAGCAACAGGCCGATGGCACCTGGAAGATCGTAATCGACCATGCATTTGGTGCGGAAAAAGATCTTGTTGCCTGAGGAATTTCGTAACAAAATGAAGTAAATGAGGCCGTCTCAAAAGTCTCCTCTTGAAAAAATGCCCTTAAACAATCCAGTCCTTTATTTGGTGTACATATATACTTACGATATAGTATATGACTGACCAAAACTAAAAAAGACTTTTGAGACGGCCTCATTTTACTTTCGTAATCTCTCAGACTATAGCGATGGCGAGATCAAAACGCATAATGGCGAAGTCCGCCATCAACAATAGCAACCGTGCCGGTAATATACTTTGCGCGGGGTGATACCAGAAAGGTAGCCATGTTCGCTATATCCTGTGCTGTACCAAAATTGCCTAAAGGAATTTCACGTGCAGAAAATTCTTTACGGGCCTCGCTTGAAAATATCCGCTGCGTATTGGCGGTATCGATGAGGCCAGGTTGAAGACAGTTAACCGTAATACCATAGCTTCCCAGTTGTCCTGCCAGTTGTTTAGACCATACCGCTATACTTGCTTTGGCAATGGCAGAAGCATTGACAGAACGTAACTCGTATGTACTGGTAATATTCAGAACAGAGCCTTGTCTGCGTTTCATCATATGCGGAAGAAGGTGTTGTGTCAATTGACGATGCCGGTTAAAATCGAGTGTCATAGCGTCAGCCCATTCCTGTTCTGCCCCGTTCACATCCAGCGGGCGACTGCGTCCTGCATTGTTAATAAGAATATCAACGTATCCTAAATGGGTAAGTGCGGCATCGGCAATTTTTTGTGGTCCATCGGCAGCAACAAAATCCTGTACGAGAATTATAGGTTCAACGCCTCCTATAATGGCAATCTCTTCTTTGAGACTGCGGAGTAAATCTTCATTGCGTGCGGTAGCCAATACTTTTACACCTTCTATCGCCAGTTCTTTTGTTATAGCTCTGCCCATTCCCTGGCTGGCGCCACTCACCACAGCTGTTTTTCCTTTTAAGTATAGATCCATAAAATTTGTATTTGAAACTTTCCTGCAAAACTAGGTGTAGCCTTTATTCGTACAGGTAGTAGAATCAATTGTATGGTACTATAAAAATTGTAAGTAATGGCAAACAGAAAAGAAAACTCAACGTATAGCCGTAACGAGAAATCGATCATTGAATGTGATCTTACCTATGTAGTCTCCAAAATTGATGGCCGGTGGAAACTGCAGTTGTTCAGTAAACTCGAAGAGCGTAAATTCAGATTCAGCGAACTAAAAAAGGAATTTTCTTTATCACCGAGCGCATGCTTACACTGCAACTGCGCGCTATGGAACAGGATGGCCTGGTGAAGCGAACGGTCTATGCAGAAGTTCCTCCCAGAGTTGAATACGAACTAACAGAGATGGCGTTAGAGTTAAGTCCTATTTTGAAACAGTTGAGTGATTGGGGAAGTAAACACAGGAAGTTAGCAGCGACCGAGTCTACAGCAGAAATCTCCGTATAGTCTTCGCGTTGCTATAGGTATGATGCTAAATTTTATATTTTAACATAACTCCGGAATACCCCAGGCATCCCATTCAATATTATCCTATAGATCGCATAGAGTATTATAAAAAACGATACACAAAGTATTGAAAGTTTTCATCTTAACACTTGGGAGCGAACCTACCGGGGCATTTCTTTGTTCAAAAAACAATCGCTCCACCATTTATTCTATTTTATCGATACTTGACACATGAAAATACTTTTAAACTACCTGAAGAATTATAAAGGCCTTATTGCCATCGCGTTACTGTTGGCCGCCACCAGTCAGGTGTTCTCGCTTTTGGATCCGCACATAACCGGTAAAATTGTTGATAATTTCATCGAGAAGAGAGATGCTCAATCTCGATCCGAATTTGTAACCGGCATACTTTACCTGGTAGGATTGGCCGTGGGAGCTGCCATGGTATCGCGTATAGCGAAAAACCTGCAGGATTATTTTACCAGCATCGTTGTACAAAAGCTTGGTGCTAAAATGTATGCCGATGGATTGAAGCATTCACTGGAGTTGCCGTATCAGACTTTTGAAGATCAACGCAGCGGTGAAACATTGGGTATACTGCAAAAGGTAAGAACCGACTCCGAAAAATTTATCACATCCTTCATCAGCATTTTATTTTCAAGCCTGGTAGCCATGATCTTCGTGGTGGTATATTCTTTAACGGTAAGTTATAAAGTTACGCTGGTATATTTTGCTGCTGTGCCTATTATAGCACTTACCAGTTGGTTGCTTAGCCGCAAGATAAAAGTGGTGCAGAAAAACATTGTAAAAGAAACTACTTCGCTGGCAGGCTCTACTACGGAGTCGCTGCGAAATATAGAGTTGGTAAAGAGTTTAGGACTCGCCAGCCAGGAGATCAAGCGACTAAATAATACGACCTATAAAATACTCGACCTCGAATTGAAAAAAGTAAAGTATGTAAGAGGTATGAGTTTTCTGCAAGGCACCACCGTAAACTTTATTCGAAGTGTGATGGTGGTTATTCTGCTCGTACTCATTTTTGATAACGAGATATCGGCCGGTAAATATTTTACCTTCCTGTTCTATTCGTTCTTCCTGTTTACGCCACTGCAGGAATTGGGCAACGTGATCATCGCCTTTCGCGAAGCAGAAGTATCGCTTGTCAATTTCAATCGCATATTGAATTTACCGAAGGAAGCCAGACCAAAAAATCCTGTGCAGTTAGGACGCATCACCGACCTCACCTTTAAAGATGTAGGCTTTCAACATCAGTCCGCCAGCAGAAATGCATTGAACAAAATATCTTTTGAAACAAACAACGGTAAGACTATTGCTTTTGTAGGCCCTTCGGGTTCCGGCAAAACTACACTGGTTAAACTATTGGTAGGCTTGTATCACCCGAAGACGGGCGAGGTATTATACAATGGTATATCCGGTGATAAGATAAACATGGATGAGTTACGCGAGAAGATCGGATTTGTAACACAGGACACGCAGTTATTCTCCGGTACCATTCGTGAGAACTTGTTGTTTGTAAGACCGGATGCTACCGATGAAGAATGTTTGACGGTATTACAAAAAGCAGCATGCCAGTCGTTGTTAGAGCGTGCTGATAAAGGTCTTGATACTGTGATAGGTGAAGGAGGCGTAAAAGTTTCGGGTGGTGAGAAGCAAAGACTTTCGATAGCGCGTGCATTACTTCGTCAGCCAGATATACTGGTTTTTGATGAAGCTACTTCGTCCCTGGATTCCATTACCGAAGAAGAGATCACCGAAACCATTCGCGATATATCTACCGTGAGAAATCACATCACTATTCTGATAGCACACCGGTTGTCTACCATAATGCATGCCGATAAGATCTATGTACTCGAAAAAGGTAACATCGTTGAGTCCGGGAGGCACGAAGAGCTGTTGCTGGAAAAAGGTTTATACTATGCCATGTGGCGTCAGCAGATAGGCGAGGCCGTTAATACAAATGCAAAAGTAGAAAGTGTTTAGGCTCTTATAGGTTAAGACTTTATTATAGAAAGAGACGTACATGTTAGTACGTCTTTTTTTATAAATATACTTTAATAAACGGGGTAATCGGTAAACGATATATATAATATGAAATCATTAAAACTTTCTTTTTAGATTAGTCAAAAATCTGAAGACGCAATGATTATTGATGGATTGTGGAAAGGTGAATACGTTTATGATGAATATTGTAAAGTTCCGTTTAAACAGACAACTGTTCCTTTTAGTTTAAGTATACGGCAATCGGGTATTATGGCCATGAGTGGTGGCTTTGAAGGTATCTGGCAGGATGATACAACGATCAGCGACATTACTGTTCCCGGTAATGTATATGGTGTGCTAAAGGAAACCGAGTTGTTTTTTGTAAAGCTATATCCGCGCACATACGGCTATGCGCATGACAGAAGCTTCTTTGTGGGCGATGAGCCTCACCCGGAGATTCACTATACGGGCCGGTTCTGGAAAGAAGATATATTCGAAGGCACCTGGCGTATAGAGCGAACCTTCCGCAAGGTAAACGGAAGGTTGTGTGAGATTGCTGAAAGCTCCGGGCTATGGTGGATCAAAAGAATATAAGATCAAACATCTATAATGGTGCATATATAGATCAGTTAGAGCCCAGGGTCAGTCCTTTTATCTTTATCAGGTAATCTTCCTTTCCTAACTGGCTGAGTATATCTGCCGATTTTTGCAGCATATATATACTTGCCTGGTCGTTGCTTCGTGAAGGCTGTTGTGCCTGGTCGTAGTAATAGTCAAACACCTGGTGGGAGAGTTTTTCCGCCAGCTCCTTTTTGCCCAACGCCAGCAACATTTGTGAAGCCTGCAGACTTGTGAAGGTCGGTGTAAGATGATCGCGATATACTTTCTCGGTAGCGATCGTCAAAACCTTTTCTGCCATGGCAGGATTACCTTCTTCATAAAACGCCTCTGCCAGTGTGTTGAAGGTCTGCTGCAATGGTACGATCATGCGAAGCATATAGTCTTCATAATTAAAATATACATGCTTGTCGGATAGGTTACTGTAGTCAGCACGCTCTACCAGGTTTTTGTACATGAGCGTTGTGTTCATGGCGATGCCATCTTTTTGAGGATGTACCGGTAACAAGCGAAATACAGTTCCTTCCTGCACCATATAGGGTCTGAGATCAAGCCCGAAGGTATTGAGTGAAGTATAGTTGAAATATACCGGTCGTTGCCACGCATTGCTTATTACCAGGTCGAGGAAAGCCAGTGCGTTTTTCTCCAGGTAATTTTCGGTTACACGCACCATCAGGGCATCGTTAACAGAGTCATCGTTCAAAAACTTTGCCTGGTCACTGGCTAAAAACTGTTGTCGGTGTACCGGGATCTTTAATGTTCGTGAGGGCAACACCGTATACTCGTCACCTGTTCGTGACTTCATACGCAATGCCGGGTGTTCCGCTTTCAGCAGTGCCAGGTATTTTTCGACATCTATACCTTCCTGTATACTTTCCTGCAAATAAAGAACATCGTTAGGCCCATACTGCCGGTATGCCTCATCGGGTAAGGATAAGTTGAATGCCTTCGATTTATAGTATGCCCTTTTCAGCTGACCGATATACCAATCGGTGTTGAAATAACTGAGCACCACTACGCGCACATCGGTGCGATAGCCTTCCACTTCCTGTAAATACCAGAAAGGAAAAGTATCATTGTCGCCACCGGTAAAAAGTATAGCGTTGGGTGCGCAACTGGCGAGTGTATTGCGTGCATGGTCGATCTGAAATGTGCGACCGCTGCGATTGTGATCGTCATAGTTCTGGTAAAACATCCAGACGGGTACTGCAAAGCAGATACCTGTTACTATCCACGTAAGTGCTTTCCACTGCTTTGCCCAATGGTAGCACGCTATAAACCCGATACCAATCCAGATACAGAAAGCTATATAAGAGCCTACATATATATAGTCGCGTTCACGCGGTTCGTTCGGTGTTGAGTTGAGGTATAACACCAGTATAAGACCGGTGAGTAAAAAGAAGGCAGCTGTTGATATAAAGTCTCTCCGGTTTTTCTGAAAATGAAATATACTTCCGGCTATACCGATCAACAGCGGAATCATCCAGTATTGATTATGGGCGCGCTCTGCAAACTGCGCTGATCCGGAGGAGACCGCATCCCACGGTGCAAGCCAGTCGCTTCCCTGTACATCGCCATCGCGGCCGGCAAAATTCCAGAGTAAATAACGCAGGTACATGTGGCCGATCTGGTATTGCAGCAAGAAGGCTATATTCTCTGCAAAACCCGGTTTCTCTCCCGGTTTGAGTCCTGTCCATTGCTGGTATAGTTGCACGTGAGCCGGATCGTTGCTATAGATGCGTGGCAATATCGTTTGCCGATGCGGAGTATATTTATATTCGGATAGTGTTCCGGTAAGTTCATAGTGATCGCTGCCTTTGTGATACATTCTTTTGCCAGGCTCTACATCTTCTATTTGTGCATCAAAGTAAGGGCCATACAGTAATGGTCTTGAAGGATACGACTCGCGGTTCATATAGGCTTTGATCAACGAAAGATTCTCAGGATTACCTTCATCTATAGGCGGATTATCGTTTGAGCGTACGAACATCATACCGTACGGAAGAAAGCCTGCCATCAGAAATACAACGGCCCAGGTATACGCCTGACAGGAAGTATACTTTCGAAGCAGAAACACAAACAGAAACACCATGCCTGCCAGTACAATCAACGCCCCGCTATAGAAAGCAAACCCGAGACTATTTACCAGGAAGAGATCAACATAAAATGCCAGTTCAAATATACCAACAGCAATGAAGCGGTTGATGAACAGAATGATGAGCGCACCAACAGCCGTCCACAGGAGTATGCGCCACCACGCACGT
>NZ_DATCSD010000272.1:0-28530 GCF_036568665.1 Ohtaekwangia sp.
ATACTATGTATCACAACTAACATCGTCCCACGGCTGGTCCATATAATTTATCAGCCAGTTCAGAGCATAATGTCGTTCGTATACTACACTGGGGTGTACTTCTTCGATCGGTCGTTGGTTGATGCGTGCATCTACGCAAGCCCAGTCCATTCTATAGTATAGATCGTTGGCATCCAGGATCTCTTCTTTCGCGCGACAACTGGTTACTGAATTAATAAAGTCATTAGGGTCTTCACTCCTCCCTATAGGATAATCGTTGGGATCAATGTTATTCAGATTGCATAACTCACTCGGGAAACCGAGATCTTCCACTTTATTCAGCGCCCACATCAATACCCAGATGCACTCACACTTCCATGTTTCATTATTCTTTTTAGCATCGGTTGGATTCTGCAGAAACTCTTTCTCGTTCGGTGTAACTTCATCCCACAGCGCATATTGTTTCAGATACGCTATGGCTTCTTCACCACTAATATTATTGAACGCTACCAGATTGGTTATTGCTAAAATACTAACTCTTGTGGCTACTTCCCGTGGCGATCGTATCACGGTCTCTTCTTCATCTTCTATACAGGGCAGATTCTCATTTATATTAATACGATACCGTTCCAGTATCTCTTCGCTTCGCGTCTTGCGAACTAGCTGCCTTTCTGTGAGTTCTGTTTGTTCTCCATCGAAATAAGATGCATCGATCGATATACTCACGTCAGTAACTTCAGAGTTACCTTGTCCATCCAATAGCAGCCTTAAATCTCCGTCTAAAAAATGCTGTCCCTGTGCACGACTTATAACGGTATTGGGCTGCGCAAATGCTATAGCGTCAAATTCTTTCGCCAGATCTTCTATCAATAACTTCAACTCCTTTATTTCACCTTTCTCTACAATAACAGAGAACTCACAATTAAGTGTCTGGATCTTTCGCAGAAACAACTCTTTTACTTCTGTATTTTTAGCAGGCAGTGAACTTACAAAACCATACAAACCTTTAAGATTTTTTGTCAGCGGGCTATCCTCTATATCCGGTAACTGATAGGAAGGCTCATTTCTCTCCCGATAAGCGATCTTCAGCTTTTTTGAAGAACTGAATAGTCCTCCCTTCAACTCGATCTCAGCAATCCTGAATTCATCCTGCGTACCCAGCGAGATTTCTCCTTTCGGAAATGTACTCTTCAATATCTCAACAATTCTGTCAAAGACTAAACGGTGCGAATAAATTGTGCAAATCATGTATATATACTTTGTTTCTAGTTACTGATAATAAATTCTTTTCACAACTAAATATGTACTTATTGTTGCACACTAATGACTATCGGGTGTAATCTCCTCTGGTACATATAAAAATTTAGTATAGCCACCATTCGGTTAACCTATTTTTAATACATGCCATACCGGTATATCTCTTTACTGATCAGTTTCAGAAATACCTTTCGGATTCCGAAGGGTCGGAGAAAATCGATTTGTATACAATTCTCTGATTAGCAAGGCTATTGACAAGAGGGCATACCTGTTGCCAACGTCTCTCCAAATTTTCAAAAACATGAACACGTATTTTCTACAGTTTATGTGTACTACCCGGCATTTCGTGCAGATGCTGATAGGCTACACATCGTCAAAAATTTCAACTGAAATGGAAGAGAGCTTTCAAATAATTATCTGGGTGGCATGGATGGCACGCTTCTCCGGAGTATTCAACTAATGCTATAATCCTGATCCAAACTTTACAACGAAACATGAAAAGTATATTTACCGCTGCGTGTGTCCTTCTGCCACTGGCAGTCGCTATAGCGCAAACAACAGAAACCGGTGTATATCTCACAGCTTCTGACTTTGAGAATAATAAGCTCTCCGCGGCGGTTCCCTGCACGGAGAAGATCCGGGTTAATCCGATTTTCGATAACGCTCATATTATTATTGGCAAAGGTGCCAACGCCCAGCGCTTTACCAAGTCCTCTCTCTATGGCTATAGTCATTGCCATACAGCGTACAGAATATATAATAAAAACACCTATGAGGTTGCGGGTACCGAAGGGTTCTATATATATACCCGCGAAGTGCTGGTACAGGGCAAAGGTGTTGTTAAACAAGTACACTATTATTTCAGCACCACTGCTGATGGTATAGTACAGGAACTGACGATTGCCAACCTGAAGAAAGCTTTTCCAAAAAATGATGCATTCCACAATTTCCTGGACGACCGTCTGAAAGGAGCATCCGATCTATATACATACGACTCTGCGAGAAAACAATTTAAAGTTTCGCGGCTATATACCGAATCGATAGCCATCGCTACGAGTCGTAATGCTTCTGAGAATAACTAAACATTCATCCTTAACCTAAATAACATACAGCCAGTAAACTTTTATGAAATCAAAACTACAACTGACAGCATTGCTTATATTTTTCATTACAAGCGTCCGGGCGCAGAATGATACTATACCGAAAGTACCTTTTGAAGGTATGGATCTTTCATGGATCAACGGGCAGAATCGTCAGCAGGATTTTCCGCTTACGTTAAAAGACAAAAAAACCGGTGAGACTATATTAACCGGCGTAGCTTACGTTGACTCGTATTTCAACTATAACTTCGCCAATCCAAAAGACAATACGCAAACGATCAGCAGCAGTATTGGCAGAACCAACGAGTTTACCATCAACATGGCATCGGTTGGTTTTGAGAGTTACTATAAGAATATAATCGGGAGAGTGTGGCTTCAGTACGGGCAGATGGGAAGCATCGTTCAGGACCTGGACGGAAGTGTTGGTCGAGGCAGAAATACAAGTATATCGAACCTGAAATATATCCGTGAAGCAGCGGCCGGGTATCACTTTAACAAATGGCATGGCATTAATGTAGAGATGGGTATATTTATGAGCTATATAGGTCTCGAAAGTTTTGTACTGAGCGAGAACTGGAATTACCAGCGAAGCATGGTGTGTGATTTTACTCCATTCTACTTCTCCGGAGCAAGAGTACAGGCGTTTCCTTCCAAGAAGTATAAAGTAGAATTGTGGTTGCTGAACGGTTGGCAAACCTATAATAGCTGGAGCAAAGGTATAGGCTTTGGTAACAGTAACTATTACCGCCCGAACGACAACCTGCAACTGGTGGCCAACTTCTACTACGGTACGGATACACGCAGCAGCTCGCGCATCCGCTTTCACCACGACAACAGTATCGTTGCGCGATACTATAAAAATACATCTTCCAATGGTATATCGCAGGCAGCATTGAGTCTTAACACGCACTATGGCTTTCAAAGTGGTGATGGTGTAAAGGCATCTGATCAGTATATGGCCGGCACATCGCTGGCAAACCGTATATGGTTTCACAAAAACCGTTTTGCGCTTACACTGCGTGGCGATGTAATAACCAATCCGGGTATATATCTGGCCTTCTCGCCTTCGCCTGTAGCGGATAATGATTTCAACGATGCTATGGCAGCAGATCCTAAACAGAAGCTGAATATATTTCAGGGTACAGCTACGTTTGATATTATGCCCAGCGACCACGTAACGTTCCGCCTGGAGTATGGCCACCGAAATGCGAATGTGCCGTACTTCACCGGCCATGGTGGAACAACATCTCCTGACGGATGGAGCGATACACCTGCGAATGGATGGAGACCTGACTTACGCAAGTCGGAAGACAGAATCACCGCTGCGGTAACATTTCGGTTGTAGTGTCTTTCCCGGTGTCTGATTGTTAGACTCTTCACGGACCCCCGCTTTGTAACAGGTGCCGAGTAATCGGCACCTTCTTCCTATATACCTTACTCAAATCTACCTATGACGCTTCAATATATAGTTAATAACAAGTGGAATACATTTATAGCACACATCTGCGAGTTTCATCCACTCACAACAGACTTTATAGCATGCTATACAAAAGAGCTTGATTGGGTTTCGCTTAGCAGAAATAAAAACCTTGCCTGGAGCAGCGAGCTTATCCTGCAATTTGAAGAGCGATGGTCATGGTTCGATCTGTTTCAAAACACAGCGATCGATTGGGTATCGGCTGGTTCGTTTATGATCGAAGAACATATCGACTGGTTCCTGTTGGCGCTACATTGCCGCGAATATAGAGAGGATCGAATTATTACCTCTCCGGGAGCATGCAGGCTTTCCGGTATACTTACGGTTCCTGCTACTATAAAGCTCATGCTGCGAAATATACCGTTTCAGCATTTCGAAAACAGAAAAACAGAATACCGCCAGCGCCTGTATAACTTTCTAACCATGAGCAATCGAAAGCCCAACAGCTATACTTATTACGAAGAAGTAATTCTCCCTTACCTCGGCAAGACGGATGTACAGGAAATTCTCTTCAATCGTATTGCCGGCAACCGGGAAGACATCATGCTTTATAAACTCATGAATGAACAGAAGCATCTATACTATATCAAAAAAATGAACAGGATCAAAAAGATTACTATCGACTTTTATCCCGATCAGCTTCACAACGATTCGTTTTCACTTAAAGAACAGGAGCTTAAAGTTATATTTCCGCAGCGCATCAAGGATTTGATCACAACCAAAAGATTAAAAATATACGATTATACATTGCTTGAAACAGACCGTTTCTATATGGATAACTCCATGTCACATCGGTTTCCGCAAACCTATAAATCGGTAGTGATAGCCGAGAACGACCTGAACGATACGGTAAATCTTATACTGTGCGAAGAAAGTGATTATATACTGGGCGATCAGCTTTATGAATTTCAACATGCCATTCAACAAATAGAAAAAATAATCTGGTGATGAATAAACACAGCAAAGAATCTGCTTTCAACGTGGGCGACATCGTACGACTTCCCTCTGAAGAAAAACTGGTGACGGTTGAATCGGTCAATGAAGACCGGGTACAGTGTGTGTGGCTAAAGCCTGACCTCACACCCGAATACCACGAATTTCATGTTGCTATACTGGTTCGCGCAACGAAAGGGTGCTATACCAATACCAGGGTTGACCATTCGCTGATTGAGAATTGAAGATAAATCTTCAAGTAAAATACAACGGGTATATATAGATTGATCGCCAGCATCAAAATTATTGCACCAAAAAAATGATGAGAACGGCTATCAATCAACCTGTTCTCACCACTTACTATATATTTCTAAAACTTGCCGTTGTTATTTTTCCACTCGGCTTTGGCAGGAATGAGTTCAATCGTATCCCAATGCTCGGCTATTTTTCCATTCTCTACTCTGAACAGATCGTAGAAAGAGTTGAGCTTGCCTGCAAGATGTCCTTCGCTTACCACGAGCACAAAATTACCTTCCCCCAATACTTTATGAATCGTGTCGTACTTCATGGTGATTCCTTGTTTGGCCCACTCGCCCAATGCTTTACCTAAACCGGAAAGCTGGTCAGGAATCAGCGGGTTGTGTTGTATATAATTGTCGCCATGAAAGTATCCGGCAAGCTTATCCATTTTTCCATTCACCAGTATATCTTCCACAAACTGCTTCACCAGTTTTTTATTCGCTTCTGTTTCATTCAATGCTGTTGAAGTCGTTGGCCCATCGATCATGGTGTGTCCGCTTGGATTAGGTTTGGCTGTCTCCTGTAAATTATCCCAATGCTCCACGATCAATCCATTCTCAAAGCGAAAAATATCAAAGCCGATCTTCGGGCCGAAGAAATTATACTCCGTATGCGTAAATACAAAGTCGCCATCTTCAAAGGCTCTTACTGTATTTACCTTGGCAGAATTAGGCGGCAATGCCTGCAACAAGGCGCCAAAGCCCGCGAGGCCATCGGCAACCGCCAGGTTGTGCTGGGTATATTTGTTTGGATTTATATACCCTACAGGTTCTGTAGCACCTGTCTCTATAGCTTTCAATAAAGCCACTACTTTTTCTTTCTTTGTCATACGCTCTGTTTTTACGGTTGATGAATTGGTTGTCGCTTTAGCACTTCCTTTCTTTTGAGCTGTTGCTGATGCAACAACCATTATAAGGGCTGCCAGGACTAATACTGTTTGGGAGTTGTTGTTCATATCGTACTTGATTACGATACAAAGGTGCCGGAACAGGGTGCGCTATAAAAGATCAAAGTACGCCCTTGCATGATACTTTTCGGAAGGGCTGATCAGAGATGTGACTCGCGAAATTCAGATGGCGTAGTACCTGACTGCAGTTTAAAATATTTGATGAAGTTCGTAGGCTCTGCAAAGCCTAATTGAAAACCAATTTCCTTTATCGACTGATTGGTGTGTACGAGTAATCTTTTCGCTTCGAGTAATACGCGATCGTTGATTATTTCCTTCGGTGTCTTGCCCAGAATCTTGGCGGTGGCCTTGCTCAGTCGTTTTTCGGATATATGAATTTTATCGGCATACTCTTTTACTGATCGCACTTTGGTAAAATGAACATCCAGCAATTCATTAAACAACAGGGTATAGTCCAGATCAGCTCCTTTGGAAATTTCGGTAAATCCCTGTTTCCGTTTTTCGCGATCGGCCAGCATTAAAAAATTATGCAAATGATTTTGAAGAACATCCTGATGATACTCTTTGTCCTGCTGCAGGAGTTCCGCCTTCATCAAGTGAAGTATACTATAAAAAGTATCTTTCTGTTCCTGGAATGTCAGCGCTGCAGTATCCAACAAGTCGTGAAACAGGATTGTGCCATGCAGAAATTTTACATCGGCTTCATTTCGACAGAAAAAATTATCGGTAAAGAGAATCAGCGTTCCTTCGAACTTTTCGGATGAATCAAAGAAGTGTACTTTTCCTTTATTAATAAACAAGACAGAATCTTTCGTAAACTTCACTGGTAAAAAATCAACCAGGTGTGTGCCGCTGCCTTTGTGAATCCACAGTATATGATAGAAGTCTGCCCGATGTGGTGAGGTGAGAATATCTTTATGTTTCCTATACAGGTCTTTAACGGAAAGTATCTCAAATTCCAACGCCAGCCCGGGCTTAAATTTATACTTGGCTATACCATCCTTCATGCAGACACAAATTTAAAGTCACCATGACAAGTTATCGGATTAACCTTTCAAACACAAAAAAGCCTGAAATCGTTTTTTACAATTTCAGGCTTTTCACAAGTAGATGCTGACGCTGTCTTTTATTGATTTACCGGCTTATTGATAAGATATAGTATATATCATTTTCAGTTCCTGATAATCTCTATTTCAATCCGATCGTTGGCAGTAGCATTTTCGTAGATGGCCAGCATGGCGCCATATCCCTTGGTAGCAATGCGACTGGCAGCAATACCTCTGCTCACCAGGTAAGCCTTAACAGCTTCCGCTCTTTGTCGCGATAGTTCTTTGGCCGAGCCGTGAGAAGAATTGTTTGCTGCATCAAGTGCAAAGAAATTTTCACTGCTACCTTTTGTTATGATGTCGCCCGATGCATCGTTGCTGGTATGACCATATAGCCTGATCTTACAATGCGGGTTCGACATTAAATCTACCAGCCCCAGGAGCTCATCTTCCGATGCTGGCGTCATGATAGCCGACTTATCAAAGAATTTTACATGCTCCAGTTCGATATAGTCGCCACGACCTACCGGAGTAAGCACTATCGGTATAATTACTTCCTGCTCTGCACCTATAGAAGCTCCTTTTATACTCTTCAGAGGGTCCTCATAATTAAAAGCTCGCTTCGCTAATTTATACCCAACCAGGTTACACACTACAATCAGTTTACCGGTGCCTGGTGCTACCACCGATACGCGCTCATTCGCTTCATAGCGCGCTGCATTATCATCGGGTTCTTTTTCCAGTAAATATACTCTGCCCTTTACAGGCTTATTGTCAGCACTGCTTGTCAACTGAAAAACAAAACTCTTTTTACGAGGTTCAACTGGTTGAGCAGGAGTAGTGGCTGCAGAGTCTTTTGCTGTAGCGGGCTTGTCGGTTGCCGGTTGCTCAACAACAGGAGTGGTAGAAATATATTTCGTGTCTTTACCGGGTTCAGCATCTTTAACGAGTTCAGCATCTTTGTTGAGCTCGGCATTTTCAGCCTCATCTGCTTCGGCAGTGGCTTCGGCTACCTTCTCTCCTTCCAACGGTCCGTTATAGATCCATGCTTTTTGAAATTCCGTTTCGAGCCGGAGCTTGTACGTTGTTTCACGCGCCTTCTGCTTGTCTTTCGTCACACGCACATACACGTAGTATAATTTACGATTGGCATTGAAGGCATATCGTGCAGGATAGTTGAGCCCATGAACATACGTGGTAAAGCGTTCAGCATTTTTCTGAATGGCAAAACCTCCCACCACTACATAATAGTATGGATAGAAATGTTCCTGAGCTGAAGCATTGTTCGAGGAGATTGCTGCCAGCATAACGAATACGAACACGGCATTTTGTATCGGCTGCCGCGTATGCCTAACTATATACAAGGCCGTGCGCCTCCATAGAGATTCTTTCATATCATTTGTTCTGAATTGAGCATGGCAGAGACATGCTCCGGGTAGAGATTTCTAATAGGGTATAGTTTTCATTTGTGAAGGCGAATAAAAGCGGGTATGCTTTACTCCTTCCTGAGAAATATTACGTCTAGCTTCCTTTCGTGTGTACAAGGGAGTTTAACACGGGCGTTTGATCATGAAGGCTGTGAACCTCTTCGACCTGAGTTTGGGTTATCATGAATATAAAAATGCTTTTTTTAAAATGTACGATTTGTGAAAATGCTTCAGCGTCTTTAAGAAACGCACGCGCCAGCGGTGTACTGCCTAAAGCATATATACCTAAATACAGGGGTTATCTTTAGCAAAGCTATATCTTTGATTCATACTAAATGCTAATTTTTAGACTTTTAATTACTTACTAAAATGTAATCCATCCCTGTATTACAGATAGGGTATTTTCAGTAACCAACATTTTTTCTATCTCCTGATTTACAGTGAGGTACAATTGAGCGAGGGACTATAGCATTTCTACAGCGACAAACTGTATTAACAGAAAGTAAATTTATACCAACGCATTGCCCAGTGGCGCTACACTTCCCTTATGTGAAAGATGAACACCCAGACTTATACCGGATAAGTATATATCTGCTTGATTACCAACACAGAAACCAACAAAGTAAATAAGTGACAGTGTGACAGTTATTCAAGACTCTTTGGAATTGAAGTCAAAATCAAAAAACGGATTTACATGGAAGGTAAAAAATGAATGTTTCTTTCTTTGTAACCAGAAAAGTTACTGATCTGGTCTCTTTCAAAATATTTCAAGTTCCATCAAACCCAACACATGGGTCTTACATAGAAAAATCAGGCAACCATATTATATTCGTTTTTGCGTCAGGCATAGTTAACATGAAAGAATTTCCCTTCCTGGAATTGATTGGACACATTTGTAAAAAACCGGCTATGTATACAGGAGGCTCTGTAAAAGAAACTCTTGCTTTCATTGATGGATACAGATTCGGAAATAACGTACCGATCAGTGTAGATATTTTCGATCGATTTGTATGTGCCCGTAATTCATTTCCTGGAAATTACACCTGGGGCTCTGTTATAATCTCTTGCGCTAAAGATGATAATGATGCATTCCGGTTAATAGAGGAAAACATCAGCGAGTTTATTCGTTTGAGAGAAGAGATATCAGACGATGATGAATTGATTCAATATGTCGTGGGACAATTAGCAGAGGAAGGAGAAGCAGAGAAAATTTTCAGACAATTTGACAAAGCTCTTTTATCTGGAGACGAACTATTGTTAAGGTCATTGATTGAAGAACACCACGATGCCCATTTATTATGGCAAGCAGCATATCCTGAAGGTATAGCCGTTCAGTTACAAGAGATTTCAGACGTGCAACCTATTCGAAGTATACCTGTTTCAGAGGACGGCAAGAAAGTAAAAATAATTGCACCCGGCTGGCCCTTCCCCATTGAAATGAATTTTAAAAACGGAAAATGGAAAGTAGATGCAAATCCCATCATTCAGTTTAGAAAGAGGAGCAACATCTGAGCAACCTTTATATATACCTCTATCATTGCCCAAACAAATCGCGGAGAACTTCATCTTTTTTAAAGATCGAATCCAGTTTATGAAGCAGCGCTGTTGTATTCTCAAGCCGGTTTACCACTGTATTTTCAGTTGCTTTGGAAGACAGCAATGAATCATACTTCAACTTTAATTCAAGGAAATTTATAATGTGGTTGCGTGTAACAGAATCAGCGCTGAGATCAAGTCCCCGGAGGATATAGGGAGCCATAAGTTGCTGCAGCAAACCGTTTACATCATTCAGATAGTTATCGATCGCATCGCGATTCAATCCGTTTGTGATCGTAGCCAGATCGCTGTTAACAACCTGGTTGATAGCATTTGTAATATCCAACCGTTGCAAACCTGTAATCTTTGGCGATGACCGAACCGTAACGGTTAACAGCTTTTCATTTTTTACAGTAACGAATTTCAGTGAATCGAACCTTGCCTGCTGACGAGCGGAAGGTGACTTCTCCTGCACCACAGTTTCTTCTTTTTTACTTTTGCATTGGGCAAAAGCCAAAACAACCACTAGCAATATACTGGTGCCGGCCGTAATGTATTTTTTAGTAACGTACATATAACATGATCTTTGAAATCCCAATATAGCCAGTTTATTCATCTTAAAAAGATATACTATATTTCCGGTGGCATGCTAAGCAAAAAGCCTGAAGTCTCTGCAACTTCAGGCTTTCAATGCTGGTGTAAACGGATAGACTATCTCATATCCTATCCGATTTTCAAAGCAACATTAAATCTCTCGGCAACATTATCCCAGTTGATAATAGGAAAAAGATTATCGACAAACTCTGCTCTGCGGTTGCGATATTTCAAATAATAAGAATGCTCCCATACATCGATAACGAGTATAGGTATAACACCCCATTGTGTAAGCTTCTCGTGGTTCTCGCATTGCAGTATGGTAAGCTTCTGGGTATAGGGTTGATAGCCGAGTATTCCCCAGCCATTGCCGTCAACACCTTTAGAGGTTTTACTGATCAATGCTTTCAATTTATCGTAGGAGCCAAAGTCCTTTTCAATTTGCTTTAGCAATACACCGGAGGGATCCGTTTTTTTATTTGTGAGATTGGTCCAGAAAATAGTGTGAAGTATATGCGATGATAAATGAAAGGATAATTTCTTTGTCCAGTAGTCAACCGTCTCAAGATTATTTTCATCCATCGATTTCTTTATCATCTGCAAATCTTTATTCGCAGCCTTTACTGCATCGCCATGATGAAAGGTATAATGAAGATGCACAGTTTCCTGGTCCATCGAGGGCTCGAGAAAATTTTCATTATACGGCAGCGACTGCAAGGCAAAGTTTCCATCTTTATCAGTCAACTTATCTAGACCTGTTTGCTGCAGGCTTTGCGCCAATGCACTGTTCAGCGGCAAGATGGATGCACCACCCATAATCGCTGATGTCTTCAGAAATTCATTACGATTCATAAAATTGATTTTAGAAGTATACCGACCAGTGCTGCAACCCCAATAATTATGGGCTCCTGCAGCTTTTTAAATTTCAACAAGATAGCAATTGTTGCTAACGCCATTGCTATTGCCGGTAAATCTGTTAGCGTACGTTTACCCAGCACCAGCACAGCTCCGGCAATAGCTCCTATAGCAGCCGCTGTTACTCCGTCTACAAATGCTTTTATAGCCGGATGCTTTCCGTATTTCTTGAAGTATGGTGCCGGTATAACGGTAAACAAATAGCAGGGCACAAATGTAGCCAGCGCTGCCACACAAGCTCCTGGTATACCGGCCGCTATATATCCGATAAAGCCTACCGTAATTACAATAGGACCGGGCGTTATCATGGCTACGGCTACAGCATCCAGAAACTGTTGCTCCGTGAGCCAATGATATTCCTTTACTACACCACCATATAAAAACGGAACAATAGCAAGGCCGCTTCCAAAAACAAAAGTACCAGCTTTCGTAAAAAACCAGGCTATCTCTCCTGTTCTCGAATGTGTAACAGACTGAACCTGTGCTATAATAATCGGAAATATACCTTGCGCACGAACGTGCAACCACGAGGGCGGAGCTTTAACAAACCATACAATAACACCGGCCAGCAGTATCAGCCCCAGTATTTCTTCTTCCGTAATAAATGTTGTTATCGCTAAAACAATAAATATAGCCCAGAGTAATTTTTCCTTGCCTATACTTTTGGTCGTTAGCTTATAGCTTCCAATAGCGATGATTCCAATCACAGCGGCACCTACTCCGTAGAATACAGCCTGCATCCAGGGTAAGCCTCCATACAGAGTATAAGCGTATCCTATACCCAACACCATTAAAAAAGAAGGTAAAACAAAGGCAAGCCCCGCAAGGGTAGCTCCCAGCAGATGATAGTGTACATATCCTATATATATAGCCAGTTGTGCTGCCAGCGGCCCTGGTGCCAATTGCGATAATGCAAGACCTTCTTTATAGTCTTCTTCTGTAATCCACCCCCTGGCTTCCACCAGGTCGCGATGCATATACCCTACCAGGGCTACGGGGCCACCAAATCCCCAGGTACCAAGTTTCAGAAAATAAATCACTATATCTTTCAGCGAATACGCGGGCATCATGTTATATACTTATAGTTTAGGAGACCAGTTGTGCTTTTCATTCTGAACAAACCTGGCCCAGCTATACAGGGCATCATACATTTTCATTCCAATAGAAAGCTGTTCATGATCATTTTGATAATTGTAGGAAAGCCCTGCAGATATAGCCCACAAGCCGGCTGCCTGTGGAGCAAGTCCAAAACTATCCGTATCGGCAGCACGAATAATCGTGGCCATCTGTTGAACGGCCGGATCGGTAATGTTATGCTTTCGAACGATATAGTCGAACGTACATAGCTCACCTTCATGCGAATATTCTGCACCGGGTATATCGTAAGGAATAGCATTCAGTTCTGCAGCTTTACGAAGCACCTGCTCCCGGGGAGCATAAATAAACTCTGCTTCGTGATCTACAAACTTTTTGATCAGCCAGGGACAAGCGATGCGATCAATTTTAGGACGCTCTCGTGTAATCCATTTCATGACTGTAATTTTTAAGCAGTTATACTTTGCTACGCCAGTCCAGTGTATGGAAGAAAAACAAACGGATGGCGTTTGTTGATATATAGCTGTCACCGGATGCTTCCTGCTGATAGATATTCATATATCCCAGCTGAGCATTCAGACGTTGTGTAAACTGGTAGCCTATACCGGCAAAGAATCGATTCTGATCAAATGTATTATATACGATCTTACCACCAAAGTTCAGAAACACTTCGTTCATAACGGCTATAAAAGGTGTTCGTGGCACAATCTCTTTACCTTTCAGAGGAATAAAGAACGCCATGTTATAGCGGAGGCGATAATTGAAATTATAGCCTTCCTGCAGTTCATCGTTCGCGATCTTCCTGTTGAAACGCTCTTCGAGCCGCAGCCATTGAAGCGTTGTGAGTCCCGTATATTTTTGATTCCACCATATCTGTTGCCAGGCTCTGTGCTCCGGTCGTGAAGTATCCAATCCTTTGGCCGGAAAATGATTCACAAATGCATAGCCGGCAGTGAAGCGCAGGTTATCCTGAATGAACCACGTGGCTCCCGGACGAAACAAAAACTGAAAAGGCCGGTCGATGAAGTGATCTGTTTGCCGGTAGTGAACATCCAGCCATAGACCAAATTTATTGGTGAGCCTTGTCTGGTTAAAAAATCCCAGCCACAGTTGCTCGCGATGATGCACAGCTTTTGCCGTTGCCTGTGCCTGGCATACCTGAACGGAAAAAGTCAGGATGTTGAAAAATATAATAAGGATGATGCAACGCCTGGTCATACTCCATTGAATAAGTTATTCAATATTATTGCGTATAGCAGCAAGAGTATAGTATAAAATTTACGTTTTGTATCTGCTTTACTTTTTTGGAGATTTTTTCCGATAGTCCTTCGGATTTATACCAGTATGCTTTTTGAATATCCTGTTAAAATGACTTTGATCGGAAAAGCCTGTCAGGTAAGCAATCTCCGAGAGCGTATGACTGGATTCATCCAGGAGCTGCATAGCTTTTTCGATGCGTAACTTTCTGATGTAATCACCAAAAGAAAGGTCATCAAAATACTTTGAAAATTCTCTTGATAAATACGATGGATGAACATTGAGACTTTGTGATACTTCACGGAGTGAAAGACTTAAATTAGTATCGATCTGATCCTGAATGATCTCCTTTAACTCCTGTGCCCACGCTGGTATTTTTCGTGAGCCCGATTTTTTCTTCAGAAATTTCTTATACACATCCAGCAACAGGTTTTCAATAGGATTCTGCGTATGCTTTTCATTCTGCAGATACTTTGCCCAGCTGTAGAGTGCATCGTATAACATCATTCCTTTTTCAAGGAGTTCATGATCATCTTTAGTGTTGTAGGCAAGTCCTGCAGAAATTGCCCAAAGCCCTGCCGCCTGACTGGCTATATCATGCCGATCTGTATCGGCACCCCGTACAATTACTGCTAACACGTTCAGGGCAGCATCATTCAGTTTATGTTTTTTAATAATATAGTCGAATGTACACTCGTCACCATAATGCGAATATTCAACGCCTGGCAAATCAAAAGGGATAGCATTCCATTCTTTCGACTTCGGCACGACCTCATCAAAGGGCACATATATAATTTCAGCATCCTTGTCAACGAAACGCCTGATCAGCCATGGGCAAGCTATACGATCGATCTTCGGATGTTCACGCGTTATCCATCTCATAGAAGTTGAAAGTCTTATTTATAATTTTCCCGACATCGGGTGTACGCAGCATTATGAAAAACAGCAAGAGTAAAAATACATCCAAGATTATTGATAACGAAAATGTCTTCGCAGAGACCTGACTACATTACGATGCACCAACCGGTATTTCAAATTTATGCCTGACGCAACTACACTACTCGCCCGAAAGAATCGATAACAGTATTGATATAGTCCGTTCCGAGAGAAGAAATGCAATACGATGGATCATGCTGTTTTGATCGTTTAATCCATTGAACTGCGATATTCAAGAGGAGATACAGCGATGAAGATATATACTCGATTATAACCCTTGATCAAAAGTAAGTGTCTTCTTTGACCAATGTGGTCCGCCATTATAAAATGGTTTTCAAGCAAAAAAACTGAAAAATAATTAAGAGAAGAAGATCATTTCCAATCAAAAAAGCCTGAAATCTCTACGACTTCAGGCTTTCAGTATTGGTGTAGCCCCGGCAGGAATCGAACCTGCATCTTAAGAATCGGAATCTTAAATTCTATCCATTGAAATACGGAGCCGGAAGAAAAGACGCTGCAAAAATAAACAAACCGTGTTACCGAAAAAATGTTCCCGGCAAATACACGATCCGTTGATTTTTAAATGCCTGCTTCTGCCTGTAGTTCAAGCATATTTATGGGTATCAGGTTTACATTAAACTTCTGCACTACCATATTCATGATCGGGTCGTTCTTTATCTTGTGAATAATACGGGTAGTCTGGTTGGCATCGTAGCCCATCACCATCTGGTCGGTAAGGCCGAGGTATTTTACAGAATAGAAAAATCCTGCCACCACATACGGACCGAATGGTGTTTGAGGAATATCGAATGAGCTGCCCGTCATATTAAACACGGTGTTGGGTAAGTAATCGCCCGTGTGTTCAATGTTCTTTAGCCGCATATAGTAATTCGCAGCCAATAAACGTGACGACATTCGCGGGTCGCTCATGCATAGCAATCCGGCCAGCGGCTTTTGTCTTTGACTCTGCGTGATCAGTATATCTTTTGCATGGCGATCGTTCTGTGCATGCTTGCGTATTTCTGTTTGCACTGTATCCCAGAAGGGTACCGAAGGTTCACCATCATCTACACGTATCAGGGAATGTATAGCGTAGTCTAATATACCGCAGGTGATCGATACATTCAGCATCTTCAACTCGGAGTCTGTAGCAATGGCTTTCTCCAGTATCGTGCGCTGATGACGCGGGTGTGTTCTCAACAAGTCGATGCTGCAGATCCAGTCACCAGCCAGGTAGCCATCGTACGCATAGTACTCGCGTAACAGGTGCTTGATCTTGGTATCGTTATCAATAACCATCGCGCGACCTTTCATGGTAACAACGGGTTTTTCCTCCACAATCATCTGCTCGATCTCTACACCCACAGCCGAAGCTCCGAGCATACCACAGTTCAACGGAGAGCCATCTACAATTTTCAAATCGTGTACGTGACTGATATAGTGATCGTTCGAGTCTTCCGTTAAGTGACCGTGTGTTTGTATATGTACGTAGTAACTTATAGGGAGCTGCACATCTATACAGTTACGTTGCGCCTGCTCAAAAGTACGCTTGATGTCCATCACAATATCCGGAGTAACAAACGATCCTGCAGCGCGAATCACGTGCACCTCTACATCAATTCCCATCGCACGAAATTCCTGTGTGGTTTTATCCACCACATCAATTTGCACCTGGCTCAGGTCGCGTGCATCCGCGCAGCCTACAAGAATATGTACCTGTTTTTCTCTCATAACAAAACTCCCCGTATCGTTTTTAACTTGATTTATGGTGCAATATATAGCTTAATGCGGAACATGCGAATCCAGGAAGCGTTTCTCGGTATCATTCCAGTTATTCAGCAATTTGGCCTGGTTGGCAGACATCGACTGTAATGATTTGTTGGAAGCATTGATGGAGGCATTCATTTCGTTTACAGCTTTGTTATACTGATCAACATCTGCGCTCGTGCGTTGGTCTGCCGGCTTGGAATCAAATGCTTTTTTTATTTTCTCAAACTCATTGCTCTTTACCAGAAACTCCCGTTGCAGCGGTATATCTTTCTCGCCTTCGCTTTTTTGAAACTCCAGCATTTTACGACATGCAGTTACCAGCGAACCATCGCCTTGAAAGGCGCGCATCGTATCCAGCCTGGCGAGTCCTTCGTCTACAAAGCGTATTAACGTTGTGCGGTTTTGTTCGAGACTGTTAATGTCTTTTTTATTCCACGCTTCGGTAGCATAGCCTTCCTGCTTGTAGGTTTTAAAAAAGATGAGGTATACCTGCCGATGATATATACTTACCGCTGATACCTGCTGAAGCTTCTTCGACATTTTTGAATCGCCTCCATCCACAAGATTAATTTTGTTGCTGATCGCAAACGCTTTTAATATAGGGCTGATCTGATCTTGTGCCAGTGCCAGCACTTCGCTGGCTTTATCCTGTGCAAGCAGATACGCTTCCATAGCATCGTACGATTGCTCGGCAATCTCTTCCATGTCTACAATCTTGTGATAGTCTTCATTAAATACTTTGAGCTCAATATCCCAATATCGTTTATAGGCATCGCGCAAGGTTGCATCGCCTTTAAAAGGTTTTACGCGTGTAGCATCGTTAAGTGCTTTACGAATGCTGGCGATCAGTTCGCTTCTCCGTTTCTCCAGCTTGCGGGCACGCTTGCCATGCGCAAACTCACTCATATAGCTTAGGTAATTTTCCGAGAGTTGTTGTGAGCGGCTGCTAAAGAAATCCATATACTCTACAGCCGATTCAAAATTCTGTGCAGCAGCAACGAAAGATACAAGAGTAAGCACCAGTATACTGGCAAGACGCATGATCATAACAATTCAGTAAGGTTAGGGTTTAAATGATAGTATATAATTTATTTGTGGCTCGTCTCTTCAATAAGATCCGCCATCACATGAAACGCTTCTGCAAGGTAAATATCCTTTCGGAGTTTTTTCAGCCACGTGTCGTTAAACTTTCGGGTATAATCATCCAGGGTTACACGCTGCTGATCGGACTGACTGTTGCTCACGGTATAGGTGCTAACGGACTGGCTAAACGCCTGCTCCAGTGCCGCGTAGTGTTTGGTTTGCTCGGCAGCATGCTGATTGAAATCATCCCACAATAACAATACAGGTTCCTGTCTCTTTTTTACTTCGGCCGCAAGCCACGCACGACTTTTCAGTACTTCCTGAAAAGGTGCTGAAGCTTCTACACGTGCTTCGCTGTTCTTTCGCAGCGGCAGCAACGGCAGGGGTAGCTGCGGACGATAATATGTTTTCTTTATCACCGAGTCGAGCGGTAAAGCAAACGGAAGTCTTGCTTCGCCCAGATCGAGTACCTCCAATATATCGGGTAATAAAACATCGGGGCGCACACCTCTGCCCTGCACGGCTCTTCCCGTAACACGGTATATTTTATCGGTAGTAATGCTCGCATAGCCGGTACCCGATTTTAATGTGCCATCCAGTGATGGTGGCTTCTGTGCCGGATCGAGCGGAAAGAAATTCTGTGCAGTTGCTTTGCCAAACGTAGCACTGCCTACAATCACTGCGCGGTTATAGTCTTGCAACGCAGCCGCCAGAAATTCGGAAGCCGATGCACTCTGTCCGTTCACCATCAATATCAGCGGACCATCATATACTGTTCCGCGATTCATATCTTTCAAGGTAGTAGCATGCTGTGTTTTGTCTTTTAAAATACCCAGTGCACCTTCATCGATAAATATACCTGCCATGGCCATAGCCTCTTGCAGGGAGCCACCGCCATTGTAGCGCACATCGAGTATAAGTCCGTCAATGTGTTCTTTCTTCAGGTTGAGAATTTCTTTCGCTACATCACTCGCACAACGCGTGCCTTCACTCTCATCGCTCCAGCGGGTATAAAAATCCGGCAGCGATATATAGCCTATGGTATATTTATCTTTCAGTAAATAACTGCGCGCATAATTTTCTTCCAGCGATATTTTCTCTTTACGCAAACGCACTGTGTGTGCAATACCACTCGCCTGCTGCACAGTAAAGTCCATCATCTGGTGGTTATCGTCAGCCAATACCTGGTTGGCTTCTTCCAGCGAGAGTCCTGTTACATCAATACGTTCCTGCCCTTCCCATTGCAAACTCACCAGTATATCGGAAGCATGCAGCTCCCCGGATTTCCATGCAGGCCCACCGGGAGCCAGTGCAGCAATGAGTACATCACCGCGATCATTTTCATCCAGCGTTACACCGAAGTAATATCCCTCTGTGCTGAGCGATGCCATAAAATTTTCCATGGCCGTAAGGGGCAGATAGCTCGTATGCGGATCGAACACCGAAGCAATAACCTGGAAGTATGCCGTTGCCAGGAATGATTCAAAACCGGAAGCATGATTGAGTATGCGTTTGATAGAACGCAGCTCTTGTTGCTTGACACGCTGCCGCGTTTCAGGTTCATAGCGGGTATAGAAGTCGCCCGTGTTGCCGGTATAGCTTTTCTGTTTATCAACAAGACGTTCAAAGGCCTGGTACTTGAGCCAATGACGCCAGCGATGAACGCGCTCCTGTTCGTTGAACGACCAGTGAGCGGTATCGTACTCGAAGAATTCACGAAAATCTTTCTTGAATGGCGCGGCCGATTGCTCTTCGATGATCGCAGCCGAACGCTGCAGGCTGGCCTTATATACTGTTGTGAGGTCCTGTAGAAATTTCCAGCCGGTGCCATTGAGTTCATCATCCAGCAACGACCTATATTTCAGCAGGGGCTTAATGTCTGCTTCGGTAAAGAAAAGCTTGTCGGGATCGATCTCGCGGAGCAAAGCATCAAACACCTGGCCGGCAAATACATCATCAACCGGTTTAGGACTATAGTGTTGTTCTTTGAGTTTACGGATCAGCAGACGTGCTTCGCGTTCATAATCGGGGAGCTTCTGTGCTCGTGCAGCAAGTAAACAGCAGGTAAAGATGAGGAGTAAAAGACAGCGCATGATTGGTGAAAGATCAAAAATTAATGACTCTCTTCAAACAGCACCAGGCATGTAGTTAAAAAATTACTCTGGCAAAGTATAGCGCAAATGAATAATTTTAAGTTATTTCCAACAGGATTGTAACTGTGATGATGCAGACATGCTTGATTTTTTAAAAAAGACCCCTATACCGGAAGGACATGATGAATCGCGCGTCCTGGCATTTCGCTACTATCTTCTGGCTATTACCTTCCTTTCATTGCTCGGTATTGTGTTCGAGCTGATCATCGACTTCAGAAGTATTTCGGTTGCTTACCTGACCGTTCTTGCTATAACCCCTGCCCTGCTGCTCACACTGTCGTTACTGCAGGTAAATCACCGGTGGCTGGTAGTGTCTAATATACTCTTCATACTCACCATCAACCAGGTGCAGATCATTAACAACCCGATGTTCTTTCATACCTGGGTATTCTGGATGGGACTTACGCCCCTGTTCCTTACCATGTTTACCCGCACCATCGAAACCATTTTGCTTACGGTAATCATTCTGTGTTTTATTATAACCAATGGTATATATGTATCCAGCGGTACAAGCTCGTACGAAACCGTTATACTGCCGATAAACTTTACGGCTGCCGGTGTGTTGTTCACACTGGTTACAGCTACGATAGCCATACTGTTTGGCTATACGCAGCAGGCGGTGAACACGCGACTTGTTAAACAAAACCTGATGCTGCAATCGCTCACGGTAGAGATTGAGCAACAGAATAAATTACTGAAAGACCAGAACGAAGAGATCACGCAAATCAACAACCGGCTGGAAGAAGCCAACTTTCACCTGGAAGAACGCGTAGCCGAAAGAACGCTGGAGCTGGAAGGCCACAATAAAAAACTTACCGAGTATGCGTTTATCAACTCCCATTTACTGCGCGGACCACTGTGCAGCATTCTCGGTCTTATAAACCTGCTGAACAACGCGCAGATGTCGGATGCCGAGAAAGAAATACTCACGCACCTGAAACAATCCAGCCATAACCTGGACGATGTGGTGAGCAAGATCGGCAAGGCGCTGGCGACAGACCCCAGCTTTGATCGCGATACTATTCGCAACCTGAAAGTATAAATACTTCTCCGTATAGTATATATGGCAATCCTCCATGCGCATCACGCTGAGTTACTCGCGGCCATACAAAAAAATTCGGGCAAGGCCAGTCAGCATACTTTTCTGGACGGTTACCTCGGCAACTCGCATCCGCGTTATGCTATACGTGCCCCGGTGCTGCGGAGTATAGCCCGGGAGTGGATGAAGCAGCATCGCGATCTCTCCGCAAAAGCATTCGCGCAGTTACTCACCAGCCTTATAGAAGGAGAATCGTCCACCGAGAAATGCATGGCCGGTATATTACTGGATTACGCTGCGGATGATCAGCGTACGTTCGATCCTGCCTTGTTCGATTCATGGCTCGATCATCTCATTGGCTGGGCTGAAGTAGATACACTTTGCACGGGCGATTATACAGCACACGAGATTACCGCCCAATGGAAAACGTGGAAACCGTTGCTGAAGAAATTCGCGAAGAGTAAAAATATTCAGAAGCGAAGAGCTTCACTGGTATTAGGCTGTTCGCCCTTACGCAAGGAAGCCAACCCGGAAATGGCGGCTGTTATATTCGACAACATCGACCTGTTAAAGAGTGAAAAGGAGATCCTGATCACCAAAGCTATATCGTGGGTGCTGCGGAGTATGGTAAAGCACCATAAGCCCCTGGTGGAGACATACATTCGCGCGAACATGGATACACTTCCCAAGATCGCCATCCGCGAAACACAGGTAGTGCTTAAAACCGGCAAAAAGACCAAGACAGCCAACGCCAGGTCTACACGCCAATAGCGATACAGCTATACCTGCCGGTGTCTTTCAAGTATAGTATATATTTCATCACACTGTCCTATAAAAGAAAAACCCCGTTGCCGGGGTTTAAGAGGGCTGGAAGGCTTTCCCGGGTATATACCCGGAATAATAGGACTGCCGGAAAACTATATATCCTGCTTCGCTCCGAACCCCCAGTTTACAAAGCTGTCGGCTTTCTCCGGGTAGTGTTGTTTCAATACCTGGACAACGGCCTCAATTATACTCTTCACATCACGATCATCTTTACCCGTATTGATATACTTGCCCAGCAGAAAATCGCGCTCCGAAAAAGCTTCCTGCATAAGCCGTGCATACTTCAGGCCCTGATCGTGTTTTGCTTTTGCAGAACTGACGCGATAGTTCAGATCGGCAATCAGGTGCGGCTTCACCGGGCTCATCGGTCCCTCCGATGTATGCTGCTGAATAATTTTTTCTGCCAGCGAGATTAACGCTTCGGCATGTTCAGGAATAGTAAATGAATCGCTACGCAGTGATGGTTGCTCGCGGGAGGTGTGGTCAGTATTCGTCATCGGTGATCTCGGCAGATTTAACCTGTACATGTAAATAGCTGGTGTCAGTAAATATATCCAGCAGTCGCCTGCGGTAGTCGATTGTTTGTCCCGGCTTCACCTTTTCGCCAATCACCAATTCTGTTGTGTGCCGCGGGCCGCCACTGCGAGAGTAGGTTACAGCCAGCACTATATTTCTATAGGTAGCCAGTGAAGCTTTGTTGGTAATGCGTCCATCAATCACCGATTGATTGATCGGGTTCTTGCGCCATGTATAGCGTGTTGAAAGATACGAGGCGCTATATTTCTGCTCGTGGTCATACATCGGGTTATGACGCTTGCGCCACGCTGCAAAGTGTGTATTACGATTGGGCGATTTATCAACCGCTTTTTTACGCGTGCTATAGGTAGCCTGTTCATTAGGCGTTACCTGCACCGCATTATTCGCTTCTGTTTCAGCGGATGAAAAACGCACTTTGCCTTCAGCTACCGTAAGCGTTGTGAGACTATCTTCTTCTTTTACATTGAACGATGTTCCCAATACAACGGTAGCGGTAGAGCGCGTAGCTACAGTAAATGGTTTACTTGCATTGCGCTTCACCAGGAAATAGCCTTCACCATCCAGTGTAACATTACGCGTGGCTGTGTTAAAATTTTTAGGATATGAAATGCGGCTATGCCTGTTCAGCCAAACACGGCTGCTGTCCGGTAAATATACCGTGAGCACTTGTTCGCCCGCGGTAAGTATAACTTCATCTGTTTTCGCCTGGTATATATGTCGCGAAGGCCATAATATATAGGTGGCAATGATCAGCACCAGTATACTGGCCGCAATCTTCCACCCTGCTCCCTGGAAAAATAAGGAGACTATATTTCTCTTCTCGCGCTCTATGCGAGTATATAATCGCGCGAGTTCGGCTTCGGTATCAACAACTTTTAGCTGTCGTTTTATACCGGAGCTGTCCCATATCTTTTTGGCTTCGCCAAAGAGATGCCTGTTCTCGTCCGACTCCTGCAGCCAGGATTCAAACGAGATGCGTTCAGCTTCAGATAGATCGCCCGAGAGGTATGCGGATATTTTTTGCCAGTAGGTATCGGTAGTCATGAAAGGGGTAAATTCGGTTACACGATCGCTAGAGCTTTACTTCGCTGCGTTTGCTATCGTGGGCCGGAGTATGTTTTACATACGTGGCGCACGTATACGATGAGCATGACGATGCGGTTAAAGCGGTAAGGATTAAGATCAGGCCAATAATAGATTTCATAGTGCTGCAGATTTACGTTTATATTCTTTTTTAATATTCACTGTTTCCCTACTAGCACTTAAGCGGGGCGTTCCCCCCAAGCGGCAATAGAAAAAAGTTTAGAAAAAGAATAACCGGTAAAGACTTATGCCAATACCGGCCGCAATCGCCAGAATTTCCAGTGATAAGTACGGCTTCAGTTCCTGGCGCAATTTCTCCAGCGCAATGCCCATCTGGTTCTCCACCGTTTTTACCGAAAGCCCCAGCGTATCAGCAATTTCCTGATGCTTCAGTCCTTCATGACGACTCAATATATAGATGGCTTTGCACTTGGGTGGCAGATGATCGATCGCTTCGCGCACCCGTATTTCCAGTTCCTGGTATTCAACACCTTCGGTTCCGTTGGTCATCGACAGCTTTTCAAGCCCGATATAATTCTGCAGCGGAGATATCTTTTTAGCAGAACGCAGATAATTATAGGCCGTGTGTGCTGTGGCCTTGAACAGATAATGCCTGATCTGTTCTCCGAAATTTAGCTGGTGGCGATTATTCCACAGTTTAAGAAATACCTCTTGCACTATATCTTTTGCAGCATCTGTATCGCTTACAATGTTATAGGCCAGATCGCACAAACTTTTATGGTGCTGCCGAAACAGGTTGCCAAAATTATCTGCCGCGTCTTTTTCCATTAAACTGGTGGAATGGTTATTACTCAATAAGTAAACATAGGAAAATTCAGGCAAGTGCAGGGCCGCTTAAACTATTTTTTGAAATGCTTTGGGGGAAGTGTGTCACGAAGGTGCTATGAAGTAAAAAACACCTACCAACCACCCAATATGAAAAAACGCATTGCCATTGTAGAGGACGACCAGGATGCACTGAAGTTGTTACAGATCATTCTTACGTTAGAGGGATTCCAGGCAGATGCTTACCTACAAGCAAATGATGTATTACAAGATAATGTAAAGGTTCCTGATCTATACCTGGTAGATATCAACCTCGGCAATGCCAGCGGTCTTGATCTTTGCAAGCAACTAAAAGCACAAACCGATACCAGTCATATCCCTGTGATCATGATCTCTTCCAGCACCGACATTCGTGAACAAACGCGCGAAGCCTGTGCTGACGATATGCTGGCCAAACCTTTTACCAGTAAAACACTGGTACAAAAAATTCACGAATACCTTCCGGCATAACCTTTCATCGTTCTATACCCGGCACACAAACAATAATAGCCTGCTGTAAAAAGAAAAGATATAATTTTAGCACCGGCTCTCATAACAAACGCTATGCACCATTCTAAACCATTTTTTACACTTCTTTTATTTTCACTCTTCATCGGTTGTACCCATTCTTCGCGACACGAAGCACCAGCCACATCGGCACCGGCAACACCGTCAATTTATTATACCGTAACAAAAAGTTTTCAGCACGACACCAGTCTCTTTACGGAAGGGTTGCTGATATACAACGGACAACTGTATGAAAGCACCGGCTCCCCCGGAGATATAGCTGAGACTGAATCGCTCGTAGGTATAATTGATTCCGTTACGGGTAAGATGGACCGGAAAATTACGCTCGATCGCTCGAAGTACTTTGGTGAAGGCATTGTATTTCTCAACGACAAACTTTATCAGCTCACCTATAAAAATCAAAAGGGCTTTATATACGATGCCAAAACATTCAAACCGCTGGGCGACTTCAGCTATAGCAGCAAAGAAGGCTGGGGATTTACTACTAACGGCAAAGAACTTATTATGAGCGATGGCACCAGCACCATAACGTTCCTCGATCCGAATACACTCAAGCCTGTTAAAACAATACAGGTAACAGAGAACGGAAATGTGCGCGATAATATCAACGAGCTGGAATATATCAACGGGTATATTTATGCGAATGTGTGGACGAAAGATTTTATTCTAAAGATCGATCCTGCCACAGGCCATGTGGTGGGCAAGCTGGATCTAAGCTCACTGGCAGAACATGCCCGCAACAAAAATCCGGGCTCCGATGTTTTGAATGGTATTGCTTACGATGCTGCAACGGACCGGGTATACGTTACCGGCAAGCTCTGGTCGAATATATACCTGATCGACTTTCCGCATTAAGTATTTATAACAAAATATCTATAGCTGCCTGCTATCCGAGTATATATAGCAGGCAGCTATATTCTTTTAAGGACGCTGGTTCGCATCGTAGTTTACCATCCAGTTGATGCCAAACTTATCGGTAAACATACCGAAGTAAGCTCCCCAGAAAGCATCGCCCATCGGCATGGTTACCGTGCCGCCTGCTGAGAGCCCGTTGAAGAGACGATCAGCTTCCTGCTTGCTATCGGGCTGAATCGCTATACCTATATTATTTCCGTTGTTAACCTTGCCCATCGAGGCCGGTGTATCACTGCCCATCAGCACCGTACCGTGCCCGATCGGCAACGCCATGTGCATAACTAAATTCTCTTCGGCTTTATCAACCGGATGATACGGTGCCATTTCCTTGAAGCGCATAACGGTAAGAAAATCACCTCCAAATACCGAACGATAAAAGTTAAACACTTCTTCACAATTACTGTTGAAGCTGAGATACGGATTGATCGCTGCCATATTTTTTTTGTTTAGTGGAATTTAAATTTTACGGATACAGGTTGATATATACTATAGATGTTAAACGACTATGCATTATCTTCGGATAATTTCTTGATCGTATGCAACGCTTTATCCCAGGCATCCTGCATCCAGTCGTAATATTGCTCGGCTGTTTCTGTTTCGATAAATATTTTTGTAGCCCCCTGCGCTGCGAGTAATCGGTAACTTTCTTTGCCTCCTATAAATTCACGTGCATCAACACTATCATAATCTTCCTTTCCATTCACCAGCAGTCCTGTAAATTCTAACGTAAGCAATTCCTGCGGCTTGTTCGCTACCACCTGGCAAATAATACCACCGTTACTGTTATCGGTATATAGTGCCTTGCTGCCAATCTTCCAGTTTGTTTGAACACGCATACCCTGCGAGAAATCGGCAAACCACGTCTTGTTAAATTTGTCGAGCAGCAACACATCCCATACTTTTTCTTTGGAAGCCTGCAGCTCCATTGATTTTTTAATTATTCTTCTACTCATAACGTTATAAATGTTTAGTAAACAGCAATCTGTCTGTAACCATGCGTTGTATGGTTATAACAAAAGTAGTATCGACCGCTTGTATAACCGGGGTGCAAATACGGCATTATCGAGGGTTGACTCCGACAATCGATTCTGTTAGTTTTGAATAGAAGATCATTCTTAAGATACCCCTATGAAACACATATCGATTCTTGTTCCGAGAGGTGCAGCAGCATTGAGTTGCATTGAAGGTGCCAACACAGCATTTACCAAAGCGAATGATTTTCTCGCCAGCTTCGGCAAGCCTCCGTTGTTTGATGTAAAGCTGGTAGGCATTACGGATGAAGAGCAGGTATATGACCGACTCTTTCATGTTCGTCCGGATCAAACTATACATACCGCTACGAAAACAGATCTGATCATTATACCGGCCGTGAATGGCGCGATGAATGATGTGATTGCTGCCAACCAGGAATTTTTTCCGTGGATTGTAAAGCAACATCGCGCAGGCGCGGAAGTAGCAAGCTTGTGTGTAGGGGCTTTTCTGCTGGCCGCTACCGGGCTGGTGGCTGGCAAGCGCTGCGCAACGCACTGGCTATCGGTTAATGAATTCAGAAAAATGTTTCCGGATGTAGAACTGGTTTCCGACAAGATCATTACCGATGAGCAAGGTATATATTCCAGCGGAGGCGCCAATTCATTCTGGAATTTACTGATATACCTGCTGGAGAAATATACCAATCGCGAGCTGGCGATACTTGCTTCGAAATATTTTGCTATTGAGATCGATCGCGAAACACAATCACCTTTCATTATGTTTAAAGGACAACGCGATCACCAGGACGAATCGGTTAAGAAAGTACAGGAGTTTATTGAGAATAATTTTCAGGACAAGATCACAGTCGATCAACTTTCCAGTATCGTAGCCGTTGGTCGCAGAAGCCTGGAGCGAAGATTTAAAAAAGCAACCTGCAACACCGTATCTGAATATATACAGCGGGTAAAGATCGAAGCTGCCAAGAAAAGTTTTGAAACCAGCCGGAAGAACATCAACGAGATCATGTTCGATGTTGGCTACTCCGATATTAAAGCTTTCCGAACGATCTTCAAGAAAACCACCGGCCTCTCTCCGCTGGAGTATAAGAACAAGTATAATCGCGAGATTATGGCGATGGCAGGTTAGTATATATAGCGATATATTTTACCAGAACGATACGTCAATAAAAAAAAGAGGCGCCTTTTTCAGGTCGCCTCTTTTCACATCTATAATCCCCTATATAATTCTATTGTGCCTGTGCAAGCCAGAGAGATGCATTGAGGTGCAATGCCGGGTGAGAAGTAAAGCCCGATGGAGAATCGCCAGACCAACCGTTAAACAAGTTATCATTGGTATCACCCGTGCCATCATCGGAAGGTGAGCTATCGCCAACAAATACAACCCTGCCGCTACCATACGTTGCCAGCAACGCCATTACATTGGTAGTGCTTCCTACGGTACCACTCATTCTCCAGAACAATCCCTGCACGCTGCTGTTGTTAGCCGGATATAGTGTAGCGGTTGATCCATTGTAGAAAGCAAGTTTGGAAGCCGTGCCTGCTGAACCATTCAATACCGCCTGTGCATTAGCATTGCTGCCGGTATATACTTTGGTAGTAGGTTGCTCGCTGATGTCTACATAGTTCACTACAAACCCGAATGGATTGCTGTTGTTGATACCATTGTTCGTCATCAGGTCATTCCATACACGGGGAGAATCATAACCATCGCCATCTCTGTCAGAAGGATTATACCCGTTGGCATCTGTTCCTGCAGTAGTTGCTGCTGTATGATCAGCCACCATCATCAAGCCACCACCATTGGAAATAAAATTCATGATCGCTGTTTTTTCAGAAGCAGAGAACAAACGGTTTGGCTCTATCACCAGGAATACATCATAATTACTCAGGTCTTGTGGATTGGATGCATTGCCATACGTGATGGCTGTACCTACCGGTAAAGATTCAACAAGGTGACCACGCTTTACCAGTTCAACGGCCCAGGCGGACATACCACCTTTCCAATACGTTTCAGATGTACT
>NZ_DATCSD010000273.1:0-18612 GCF_036568665.1 Ohtaekwangia sp.
AACTGACTTGTGGGTATACCAGGAGATTGGCAAACATAAAGCTACTCCTGAGCAGATCGACACACTTCGAAAGAAGTATAGTCAATATCTATACTTTATACTGAGTCTTTCAGCAAACAATAAAGAAGCGCTCCATCAGGCAGCCAGTGATCAATATGGTGACCTGGTGCAAACGCTTTCATTTCGCATGAATAACTATGTTACGCTAACGACATCGGTTAATGACTCTATACCGGTAGGTGATTTTATGTTGAATCGTACCTACGGTATGAGCAATAGCACGGATTTACTTTTTGTTTTTAGTAAAGAGAAAGCAAAAGGTAAAGACTGGATTCAGTTTAACCTGAATGAATTTGGACTGGGTATCGGAAATCAACGGTTTCGCTTTGAAATGCGTGATCTTGAAAAGATACCTGAAGTGACTTTTGAGAACTAAAACATTACTATAAAGAATTTCTACTCTAACCTGATATGATACGTAATAGAATCCTGCTGAAAAGCATTGCCGTCTTTCTCCTTCTTGAAACTGTATTCAACACGGTAGCACCAACCATTTCTTGGGCATTGACTTCGGGGCCAACCGCTCCCGAAGCAACCAGTTTTGAGCCTATTGATACTTCGGACATAATAAATGTCGCGACCGGAGATTTTGTATACAATATACCACTCTTAGAAGTACCCGGACCATCTGGAGGATACCCGGTTTCAATGTCCTATCATGGAGGCATTTTACCAGATGAAGAGTCATCTTGGGCTGGATTGGGGTGGAATATTAATGTCGGAGCAATCAATAGGACAATTAATGGTTTTGCTGATGACTATTTAGGGGCAATAAGAACCCGAGTAGACAATAATACAGGAGTTGAGAGGAATACATTTGGCGCTGGTGTCGGCTTGCCCGGGGTAGATTTGGGATTGTCTGTATCCCATGATTCAAACCTTGGTATTGGTGTTGGCGGTGGTGCAACTATTGGATTTAGTGAAGGAGGAGTTCATCTTGGAATCACAGCTGGCGTTAATCCTTATAATGAAGGAGCATACGCGGGAGTCTCCGCAGGATATTCTTACCTACAGGCGCAAGTGATGGCCGGAAAGAACGGTGTTGATGGAGGTATAGGACTTAGCACAAAAAAAGCAACTGGGCTAGGCCAAGTAAGTATAATGACGAACTTTAACAGCATATCCTTTTCAGCATCCAACCGTTTTGAGTCTGTTGAAGCCACGCTCAGTTCAAAGGGGATAAGGGGCACAAGTCTGCTTGGGGTACCTTTTGATCAGACCAGCAGTAATGCTGGGCGTATTAGGAAGGAATCTTTTGGTTTTTTCGTGCCTATTCCTTTGGGTAATAGCGGTCTATTTTTAAACCTTCGGTACAATTACCTTCGATATTTCTCATATGAGAAAACTAATGTTAACATGGTTGGAGCATTGCAGGCAAATTCAACTGCTGGCAAAGACCGAGATAATTGGTCTTTTGATTCGTATGCTTTATCCGATCCGGACACTTTCACAGGAGATTTGAAAACTAATGACCCTGAAAAATCCAAGGGAGGCAGTTTTCCTGCTTATGACTTTTATAACGTAAATGCGCAGGGTTTAAATGGAGAGATACAACCATACATTTTTGATAATGGGAATCTTTTCAGACAGAATTTAAAAAAGCAGGGTTCAAATGACTATGAGATAGAATACAAATCAACCAATAGCGATTTTTCACGACGTGTAAATTTCAGATTTAAAAATGATTTTTCGAACACGTTTGGCTATGCCAAAAATGAAATGCGTCTTCAAAATGATGGGCAGCTCTCCTTTATAAATACCCCTGATAACTTAACGCCTGAAGACGGTTATAATGTAGAGGATCAACATCTGGCCGGTTCCAAGCACATTGAATGGTTTTCAATAACACAAATACTTGACGGAACAGCAAAGAAATTGGGATTTATACCTTATAGCAACATGAAAAGCAGTACGGTATATGAGACTGCTATACGAAATAAACCTTACACTGTTAGCAACGATCAAATTGGTGGCTTTATGATCACCAATGAAAGTGGTGTAACTTATCACTATGCGTTGCCCGCCTATGCTCATCACGAGTACTCGAAAAGTAAGGTAACAGGAACATCTTTAGATATTTACCAGGAAAGCACTTCTAACCAGGCTTATGCATATACCTGGTATTTAACAGCGATCACCGGGCCAGACTTTGTTGATAGAGGTGGAGAGGGTGGGGCCCCGAATTACGTATTAGATAAAGACGATTGGGGATATTGGGTATCGTTTGACTATGGATGTTGGGCACCTGATTACGCTTGGCGAAACCCTAATACTGGGTTTCGAAAAGACTTGGACCGCAACTTGGAGTTTTACTCCACGGGGCAAAAGGAGATATATTACCTTAACGAAATCACGACCAGAACACACACAGCTTTTTTTGTAAAAGAAAAAAGATTAGATGGCAAATCGGCTGTTCTTCCTAAGGATGATCCTCAAAGCTTTTTCCCCGTGTCAAGATTGGAGAAGACTTGCGATCGATGCCCCAATCCAGTGACACGTTATTATAAGCCAGTTGACGTCTTAAAACTTTCAAAAATCATCTTAATGAGCAATAAAGACGTAGATGATTTGAGTTTAAGGGATTACAGAAAGAATGATTTTGCGAGCGATTCCAGATCAGGTATAGCTGATGTAGTACTTACCACTCAATTTGATGGAATCATAGCCGGTATTAACGCAAAAAGTTTGCGTACAATTCAATTAGATACCGACAACAGTCTCTGTGGAAATACTCCTAATAGCTACGAAGTAAAATTTGATGCGAATGGCAATCCAATAACTGATGCTACTCAGTACACTTTAAGCGGGAAATTAACTCTTAAAGGGCTGAGATTTTTAGGAAAAGGTGGGGGCAGTTTAATGCCATCTACAACATTTGATTACGAAAAGAACCCGAACTATACTGCAGATGCCATTGATATTTGGGGTTTTTACAAGAGCGATTATGTTAAGGATCCAAAAAACGAGAATCTTTCAAGGTCCGTAACAGTAGAATCGGCCAATAATGTTGATGCATGGAGCATGACATCAGTTAAGACACCACTAGGTAGTGGAATTCAAATCCAATATGAAAGTGATGAATATAGTAAACCAGCCGCCTATAAGGCTTCAGTTTTACAAATAGATAATGTAACGCCTTTGGAAACATCAGGATCGCTGAAAATCACCTTTAAAAACAATGTCGGAGATTTAAGATCATTTATAGGTGCCAATTCAACCGCTCAAGTTGTTGGAGTCGTTCAATATAGTTTTCATACCGATAAGCCAAAATATATATGCGATAAGGAGCCTTTAGGTTTGCATTGGGGTGCCGATTATAAATCGGTAAAATGCGATCCTTCTGAGGTAACAATTTCATCGATTAATCAATCGGATATTATTGTTCAAAGTCAAAAGCTTTACGACTATATGACAAAGGCTTATGGAACTTATGCCATGCCGGTTAACTTGCCTTACCCCAAGACATATTCAGATGTCCCATGCTATAATAACATGGGGCAAGAAATCAACCTGCAAGTGTTATATGATCATGCACCCTACTGGAATGGCGGCAATTTTGCGTTTACTGGAGCAGTTGAAAGTGGTAAAGTTTTTGGAGGTGGTCTGCGAGTGAAGAAGATTAAAGTATCTGATCTAAAAAGCGAAAGAACGACAAGTTATGCATATACAAATGGGACAACCTCTTACGAACCCTTCGGTCTGGATAATTATACAATGTTGTTCAGAGATCCTTTGAACGGAAATGGTGAACCTTGGCAAAGCGAAATCAAACGAATTGATAAATCGAAAAGCGAATTTTTAAAGAATCTGTATGGAGGATTTTTTGAAAAGATTTTAATGATATCCAGAGAATTGCCTGCGCCTGGTGTGATATATCAGCAAGTATCAGTTGAAGAAAGTATTCAAGATTTCGGTGGTTCAGATGCTACTCCAATTCCGGGTAAGAAGGTATACGAATTCGAAGTTTTCGATGATAGCATGCTCGAACGAATTGCAATGTATAATCAGGAAAATCCATACGCATATACATGTAAAAATGATATCGGCAAAGTTGTTCCTTGTTTTGGCGACAATGACCCAATTCACGGCAACCCAACTTCTTGTTGGGATCAATATGGCAACCCGATAGCATGTGGGACTTCCGCTTCTTCAAGTTCGTCACCTCTTACTTTAAATAATTTTTCGGCTTGGACGGGTGCTTTAAAATCAGTCACAGAGTACGGAATGGATGGTAAATTGTTAAGCAAACTTGAGAACCACTATTTGCATGATTCAAAAAGTGCTCAGGTTTTTAAGAATGACCTCAAATCGCAATACAAAAATCAAGGGGCTATAACACAAATATTTAATGAGCATAGGATCGCTGACGGTGTTGACAAAATGGTCTTCAGTAGGATCACGGAATACCCATTAGTTAGTTTAGGACAGACATCCACTAATTTTAAGACAGGAATAACGACAACAAGTCAAAATCTGGCTTATGACTTTTATACTGGCATGCCGTCGAAGGTGTTGACTACAGATGGATATGGAAATGCTTATGTGTCAGAAACAGTGCCCGCCTATAAAGTTGACATATATTCAGGCATGACACAATCTCAGGTAACAAATGGAGTTGTCGGCATGGGGTTAAAAATCAAGAATGGCAAGAACAAAAACATGCTCATTCAAAGTGCTCAAACCAATATGCATAAGGTTGATAAGAAGAATCCGTTGAATACTTCGTTAGGACTTGTTTCAGCATCTGTTCAGACGTGGAGTGACCAGCTGCCTGCACTTCAACAAGGTAAATTAGTAACGGATGCTTCTGCACAGCCGGGAATCTGGCGTAAGGCTTCCAACTTCAATTTTGTGGGCAGCGATAACGTATCGATCCCGGTTGATGGACTTTATCCGGTTTCAAGTGCTACGGCTTTCACCGCCTGGAATATAAATGATCCGGTACCAGACGGATGGCAAAAAAGCAGTGCTATAACCTTATACGATGTAAACTCCCATGCACTGCAAGTACAAGACATTAACAACAATTTTGCAGCTACTCGCATGTCGTTGGATCAGACGCGTGTTATAGCAACAATAGCAAATGCCAACTATAAGGAATTTGCTTATTCCGGTGCCGAAGATCAACCTTCAAACGGTTTGTTTGGAAGCGATGTATATCAGAACGGAATTCCTAATACCACAACAGCTCATACGGGAGCCATATCATTAACTGCTTCGACAGGCGTCCGCGGATTTACATATTACATGCTTTCGCCGCGGCAACAACGCACCTACCGGGTAAGTGTATGGTCTTCTCAGCCGCAAGCGGCCATCAAGTATAAATTCGATTCGGGTGCTGAAACCGCAGCACCGGTGAGGAACAAAGGAAAAGCAGGAAACTGGTACTTGCTGGAAGCGGATATAGCAATAAATACAACCTCCCCTTCAAAACTTGAAATGTGGTGTGAGGCCGGTGCTAACACGACATACTTTGATGACTTCCGTGTTAGACCAGTAAATGCTGTTATGGCGAGTTATGTATATAACCAATGGGGCGAAGTATCGCATATACTTGATAACAATAACCTTTATACGGAATATCGCTATGATGCTATGGGCCGCCTTACCTCTACCTATAAAGAAAGCTTTAAGGAATCTTATGGTGATCATGGTATCGTCAAAACGGGCGATGTTGAGTATAACTATGGGACAAATAATCCATATACCCTAACCATTAGCACATCGAGTACTGGTACCCGAGGGTATATCTATCCCTCAGGAAATGTATCGATCACACAAGGCAAAGACCTCCGTTTTGAGCTACGTGACAAGTGCCAGTATAACACGCTGGGTTCTGTCTGGATTGATGGAAAGAAGATTGATCTTGATAAAGCTTCCCTGACACTTGCTGATGGCACAATGGTGTCGATCCAGGGTGCCGGTAAAGTTATCACGTTTAAAAATGTTCAGACGGCACATACATTGAAAGCAGATTTCGCCTCAAACTCCGTAGCGGGTGTCGTGGTTTGCAATGGCTATACGGATGGTAATGGCAATACCTGCTATGATGGCACGTATAAATATGCCTATTACGATTTGTGCGGTAATCAGGGTAGCTGGATGAGTGCAAGCAGACTAGCGGAGATTCCTTCTGATCTTAAGTCTCTTGCCACGGGCAATTGCTGCCAATATAACAATGGCACGGTGTCGGGTTGCAGTTGTAAGCCGGGAAGTGTCGGCATTGAGTAAACATTATAGCGCACACACATTTTTACAGTATTATTATGAAGCGTTTTTATATAAAAATATTTCTAATTGTTCTGCTCGCTGGCAACTTTGCAAGTTTTGGCCAGACGTCCACGCAAACAGGATGTGATATTCGTCATTCGGGTAGCAACTGTGTAGGACAGCCGATAACGTTTTATCCGGATAACTGCTCAGCGGAGTTTACGAATTACCTCTGGATCATTGACGGTGTTCAGGTTTCAACGCAGCAATCCTTCGCCTATACGTTTACCACTGCGGGTAGCCATACCGTTAAGCTTGGCACATCATGCGGGACCACAACCGGCTGTAATTATCCCAAGCCGGTATATACCCAGACGAGTATCTTTCTGGAGGCTGTTCCCCGACCACCCGTTACTGCCAGCACCACGCAGCTTTGCGAAGCAGGAAATGTAACCTTATCGGTAGATGCTGAATATACCAACTCTGGCTATGATTTTATATGGCGATCGGTTCCTGCCGGGTATACGGCTACAGGTACTTCGGTTACGTTTAATAATGTATCGACTACCACCACTTTCCGTCTTACTATTTCAGGAGAAGCGTGTACGAATGAAAACCAGGTCACGGTAGAAGTTTCCAAAACAACGCTTCAGCCGGCTTTAGGCGCGGCCCTGTTTTATCACCGGCAAACACTCACTGCCAGTGGTGGCGGTATAAGAGCTGGCCATTATTGGGAACAAAGTAGTACGGGCAAGGATGTAAATCACCCGGTAAACGGCGATTATATAGTATATGAATCCGGTGATTATTATACCCGTTTTTACTCGCCAGCCACCAACTGCTGGGCCAATTCATTAGGTCCTGTTCATGTAACGATCGACTATGCACCACCGCTTGCCATTGCCGGGCAGATATTAAAGCCGGGCTACAACGAAGTATATTTCGCCAACGATGAAAAGGACTATATCTTTTCGTATGCGGATTACTATTGGGTAAATAACACCAGCGATAATCCATCGATCATCCGTCCTTATTGTGTGAATGGCGTTGTTACGGGTAGCAAACTTTACAAGAACGGAACGTATTACCTCAAGGGCCGCGACCGCGGTACAAATACGTGGGGGCCAACACAAACTATATCGGTTAGCTTGCGTGGAGATGAAAGTCTCAACTGGATACACACACGGGCCTATGATGGTACTACTTTAACGATCAATGGCCTTGCAACGAACAAGGTAATAAGCGAATCCAAATCATACTTTGGTGATGATGGTAGAAATATTCAGAGTCAAACGAAGAACTTTACCACAGGTAAAGTAATGACTAACCAAGAGTTGCGCGATCAATATGACCGCGTTGTCGGAAATACCTTGCCAGCGCCGATTACATCAACTGATTTTTCTTATAACGGTGCATTTGTGTTAACACCTTCAGGCGATGTATATAACCATAAAGACTTCGATAATACTTCACCCGCATCAGTCAATACAGTCTACAATCCTGTTGAAGTGAATGACACCGAAGAAGGTACGGTTGGCTGGTACTATAGCGCCAATAATACGCTTGAAACCAACGTTCCCAAAACTAAATATCCCTACAGCCGCGTTGATTTTTATAATGACGGAACGGGTGAAGCAAGACGATCATCCGGTGTAGGTGAAGTCCTCCGATTTGGAGCAGGCCATGAGTCATTGAGTGGAACCTTTCCGGTATACCAGGAGCTTCAGGATTATCTGAGCAAGCGGACTATTGTACTGCCCGGTATAACACAGGACGGTATTTTATTCAATGAAGGAGTACAGACGGTAACACGTGATCAGAATGGAAAGTATGCTGTAAGCATTACAGATAAAGCCGGTCATGTAGTATTGGCCGCAAGAGCATGGAAAGATACCTATAAAGATACCGATAAAGTATTGACTGTATCTAACACGGTTGTGTCCAGCGGATCGCCTGCTTCTGCCAACTATCGAGCAATGACTTATTTCTATATTCTGCAAGCTCAGGCGGTGTCTATCACGGGCAGCAGCGATTTTGTTGTGGAAGATATCGTTTCAGAAATTCATAAAGACCCCGGGCAAACTTTTGCCGGTTCAGACGGAAAATGGCCAGCGGGTTTTTACCGGATTTTACTTGCCAATGAATCCAGCGAAATAACCCTATCGTACAAAAATTACTTTCTGGATGTTTCCTATAGCTTTTATAACGATATGGGCAGACTTGTATCATCGGTATCTCCCAACGGGATGAAGGAATGGCTGAGTGTGACAACAAACCTGGATACGAAATATGCAGCCATTGACAAGACCACTTATCAATATAACTTCCGTGGCTGGCTGATGTCGGTAACAGAGCCGGATGCGGGCACAACCAATTATAAATATCGTTCGGATGGTAAAATCCGCTTCTCGCAGAACGCACAGCAAAGCATCGATAAACACTTCTCCTATACCCATTACGATCAGCTTGGCCGCCCTGTTGAGTCGGGTGAGTATATAGGTACACAATACACATTTGCTTCGCTTAATAATCAATTAGAATATAGTCAGCAGGTTTATTTTTCATCCTCAGATACACGTGACTGGGTTGTTACACATTATGATTTTGCTGATGGTAACTTTAATAGCGCCACAGGGTTGGGTAGTAAGTATGTGCAAGATTATGTAGATGGATCGGTGTCATGGTCAGAGAATACCAACATAAAAACATGGTATAGTTATGATGAACTGGGACGTGTAACGTGGATGGCACAAAAGCCCAAAGCTTTAGACCGTGTGTTTGTTGTAAAGTATACTTACGATTTTTTAGGAAACGTACTCACCGCTGCGAACCTAGCATTCAAAGCAGGTGACGATCACACAGAAGCAGCGTTGCTGGAACAATTCTATCATTATTATGAATACGATGCTGACAAGCGTTTAAGTAAAGCCTACACCAGTGTAACTGCCACCGGCGAGAAGAAGTTGCGTGCCACCTATAGCTATTACCTGCACGGCCCGCTAAAGCGTATCGAACTTGGTGATAAGCTGCAGGGTATAGATTTCGTATATAACATTAATGGCTGGCTTACGCAGATCAATCACCCCAATAAAAGCAAAGATCCCGGCAGCGATGGTAATGATGCCTTCGGCATGCTGTTGAATTATTACGAGAACGATCTGACCAGCGTGTTCCAGACGGGCTCTAATTCTCCCGAGCTCATTCATGATCCGAACGGCTTCCACAAACTGTCGGGCAGTAGTGAAAAGCAATCTATAGCCTTTGAACCAAAAGCAGCCTATCGTCAGAATATGCTGGAAACGCTGGAACAATTAAAAGTACTGCATGAAAAGGAAAATAGTGCTATTGAAGAAACAGCATTGATAAGTGAGAATGATCCGGCTATAGAACTTCCGGCTACATCTATGCCCATGCACGAGCCAGATTTTACGGTAATGGATACACTGGCAGTGGCTTCTGTCAAGACCGTGCTCTATGAACAGCCCATGGCCACCAACATAGTGCCGGATGATGTTGAGTTCGCAGCTTTGAAAGCTATCTTTGATAATTTAGGAGGCACCGGATGGATCAAGAAAACCAATTGGCCCACAGTAGGCAACTGGCCCGCCACGGCTACCAGTGCACAGTTTGCTACGTGGTTTGGCGTAACGGTTGCCAATGGCGATGTCGTATCGATCAACCTGCCGAGCAACAACATGATCGGTACTATACCAGCTTCTATCGCAAATCTCACCGAACTTACATCAATCTATTTTCAGGGTAATAAGATTTCAGGCAGTATACCGAGCGAAATCGGTTCACTTAGCAAGCTCACCATTTTGTACTTGTATATCAACAGTCTTTCCGGCACAATCCCGGCTTCCCTTGGAAACCTGAAAAACCTGGTATACCTCGACCTGTTGAGAAACAGCCTGACAGGCTCTATACCTTCGGAGCTTTCCGGCATGACTTCTTTGAAATACCTGTGGCTGGATGAAAATAAACTTACGGGTACTATACCAGCGTCTCTCGGTACTTTGAAGAACCTGGTAAATTTCAGCTTGTACAGCAATTCGCTGACAGGCCCTGTACCGCCAGAACTCAACAGACTTACCAATCTGATCACGCTGGATCTTTCGTATAATAAATTGTCAGGTACCATTCCGGATCTAAGCGGTCTGACGCAGTTGACTACGTTTGATCTTCGCTCGAACTCTTTTAGTGGCACTGTTCCGGTATGGTTAAGCTCGATGACATCGCTGCAGTATATTTACCTGGGGCTTACCGGTCTCTCAGGAACCATACCCGCATCGCTGGGTTCACTTCCGAATCTGAAAGTATTGGCCATTAATTCTAATGCATTGACGGGACCACTACCTCCGGAACTGGGCGAACTGAGCAACCTGCAAGAACTCTATCTGTATCAGAATCAACTGGTAGGCGAACTGCCGCCCTCGTATGGACTCTTAACTAAATTAAAAACTTTCAACGTCAGCCAGAATAAGCTTACCGGCAATATACCAGAGTCGTATCGCAACCTTACGGCTATTACATACTTCAACGTACAGACAAACCAGCTTTCAGGAGAACTTCCGGATATTTTCAGCGGGTGGACGAAGGCTACATCATTCTATGTGGCGTCCAATAAATTTTCGGGGCCTATACCTGCCTCTGTTGGGGATATGAAAATTCTGATAAATTGTTATTTCAGTAACAACGCATTCACCAGTGTACCGGCCTCGCTGCTGAACCTGATAAAAACGCAATACATTGCACTGGAAGGAAATAAACTTCACAGTATACCAGACTTTACAACCATGCCGAATAAAGCTGTGCTATACCTGTATGTGCGGAATAATTACCTGGATGCGTCTGATCTGGAGCCGTTGTATACTGCAGCCAATGCTTCTCCGTTCAAAATCCTGTATGCTACCCCTCAACTGGTTGACCCGGGCACAAGAATCTCGGTACCGCCAGGGCAACCGCTCACGATTATCGCCGGTGGAAAAACAGCCAACACAACTTTTGTGTGGGAGAAACAATCCGGCATCACGTGGACGGATGTAACATCGCGCAATCAAAGTACAAGCACCGATGTGTTTGTTATTAATAGTCCGGTTGCTTCCGATGCCGGTATATATCGCTATCGGGTTACAACGTCTAAGCTCACACCGCTTTCTATAATCAGTAACCCTATCACCGTACAAACGGTAGATGCATTACCGGTACGCACGGCAACCGCCAATACATTATACAACGGATTGATCACCTCCGTGCAATGGCGAACCGATCAGGCGTTTTCCTCTACAGAAGGTGATTACTACGGTCAGTATCAGTATAACTACGATGACAAGTATCAATTGCTGGAAGCCGACTACGCAGCTTTCAACAAGACTACGAAAATGTTTGATGCCCCGGGAAATAACTACCGCCTCACCGGCATGAGTTATGACCCGAACGGTAACATTCAATCGCTGAAACGCTACGATGGCGATGGATTGTATAAAAACAACCTGAGCTATAGCTATCTGGCTAACACGAACAAGCTTGATAAAGTAAACGGCTATGTAAACAAATTTACCTACAACGCTGTAGGCCAGATGACCGGTGACGATAAGGAAAGCGATACCGACCAATATGTAGAGTATGATGTGACTGGCAAAGTTCGCAAAGTATTTATGGATGCCGCCAAGCTTTTGCCTAACGTTGAATACTTGTACGATGATCGCGGGTTCAGATTAGCCAAGATCAACTACCAGAGTAAACGCACTACATGGTATATACGCGATGCCTCCGGTAACATCTTGAGTATATATGAACAAGCCGGTACACTTCCCGATCCGCTGGAACCGATCAACTGGACTACGCTTACCAACGTAGTAAATACCAACGGAACATTAACACTGCAAAGCGGTGCAACCACAGGTTCGGCAAAGGCTTCCAATACACTGGCAGCCGGTCAGGATGGTTATTTCGAATATATACTGGACGATATTCAGCCGGTAGATATCGGATTTACCGTATCGGGTATCGGAACATGTTACTTTAGTGTATATCCGAAGCCCAACGCCAACGTTGTTATCCGCAAAGCCGGGGCCTTGCAGGCAAGCTTTACCTATAGTCTTGGCCATAAGCTGAAACTGGAGAAGGTTGGCGATAAATTACGTTTCTGGCAGAATGGTACACTGCGCTTTGAAATAAGCGGAGTGGCTGGCAGCACAGCACAGCTTTTTGCGACCCTGACGGCCACCGGTGCTATACTCGACAACCTGACATTTAAAACCATTAGTACAACTACCGATCAGGCTTCGCTGGTACAAACCGAAGTACCGATCTATGGCGCGGGTAAACTCGGTACATTTTATCCTGCCCAGGACAGCAGTGCGGTATATGAACTCACCGACCATCTGGGCAACGTGCGTGCCCTGGTGCGTGAGAACATAAACACCTATACCGCTACAATGGAAGACAACGGGCAAAGTGATCTCACGAACCCACGCGTAACGGAAATGAATTACTTCAGGAACATCTTTGAAACCGAAGTACAGGATGTGCAGATGAACCATACCGAAAAGCTGGCCGGAGTGCCACAGCCGGATAAGGCCGCCTATCTGTACTGGATCAGCGGCACCCAGGGTATGGACATGCAGGATAAATCGGTAGGCCCTGCTATATCGCTGAAAGTAAATACAGGCGACAAGATCAACCTGGAAACCTTTGCCCGCTACGAACACAAGGAAGACTTTACGGAAAATGTTACGCTGGCCGCTTTCTCACAACTGCTGGGTTCTACGTTTGCGTATGTACAGGGCTTCGAAGCCATGTCAGCAAACCAGGCCACGCAAACTTTCCAGGCGGCGCTTCCGGCATTACTGGGAGCCGGCAAAGATGCCAGCCAGCCGAGTGCGTTCCTGAACTATATCGTGTTCAACAAGAACATGCAAAGCATCGCCAGCGACCGCATACAGGTAAGTGAAGCCGCAGCCTTCGAACCGGACGAACGTGCGGTGAAGAACATGTTCGAAAAGCTCGCACTGAATGTAATTATAACCGAACCTGGCTATATTTACGCATGGGTTAGCAACGGTAGCGAGAATACGAAAGTATGGTTTGATGACTTTAGGATTTCACATATCGCTAATTTTGTGACGCAGGCTACGGATTTAGATCCGTGGGGCGTTGTTAATCGTGAACAGAAGACCGATGAGAGCATATATAGATATAATTATCAAGGTCTATATGCAGAGAAGGATTTAGAGACTGGATGGAGTCATTTTGAGCTGAGGGAGTATGATCCGGTAATTGGTAGATGGATGGCCATGGACCCGGCCATGCAATACTTTTCGCCCTATTTATCAATGCACAACAATCCAATTAGTTCAACAGATCCTGATGGTGGCTTTGACGAGTATAATATGATAAACGGTGAGAAAGTTTGGATTAGTAATAAAGGCGGAAATGATGTTGAGTACATAAATTATTATGAAAATGTTGATTCGGGTCTTAACGATGGAAAGACAGTCAGCGTTTATACAGGAACATCAGCGCAAGCCCTTACAGAGACAGGTAAGCAACTTCTTGGTGGAGTTTCTTTAACGTGGAGCTATGAAGGAATTGTTATTGATTTAGTACGGACGACATATACTACCAAATCCACAGTTGGTACATTTACCACATCAAGTGGGGATGTTGAGGGGTACATCTTAGAGCCAGCTTGGGATGAATCAAAAGCGACAAAATCCGGATCAGATCGAGCAATAGAACCCGGAACATATTATCTTACTCGTCATATTAGCACAAAGTATACCGAAGAAAAGCATGCATATCGATTGTTATCACCACATGGACGAGTAGCGATATTGATCCACACAGGAAACGATCCTGAGGATACAACAGGTTGCCTTCTGCCTGGAACATCGACGTCCACCGATTATGTCTCAGGAAGTACTGCTAAGAGAGAGGAGCTGTATAATTTGATTCAGGGCAACAACTTTGGTGCAAAAATCACAATACGAAACACTAATCAGGGATCACCAAGAAATGGCTATTGAAATGAGAAATGTATTAATACTGGCGTCTATTTTTCTTTTTACTTCTTGTAGGAGTGAGAGTTTGCCTATTTCAGACACGACTAAAGCAGAGCAATTAAAGAAATATTATCAGTTGTCCATTGAGACAAATGACTTGGATATTAAACGAAAATTTTTCAATTATTTTCCGTCTACTTTTTCTGAGTTCAATTCACTCTATGGGTTTGACTCTAAGAGTAGTAAACCTCAGCCCTTGTACAACGAGGCATTGGATCATATTCGAGGCTTACTTTGTCAACTAGATGAGAATGAAATACGTGGTTACTACGATAAGTTGATTGGTCTAACCTATGGAGCTGAGTGGGATGCGGATGCGGTAAACTACTTACAAGATTGCATTCAGAAACGATTTAAAGAAAATACCAATTCATTTACAACAGTCTTAACGACGAAAAGCAAGGAGCAGGTCAGACAATTTTTTGCTTTTTATTTTTCAGGTCCCCCTGACGATCCTATAAAAGAAATTCCGATAGAAATTGAACGTTTAAAATCTCGGTACCCCAAAATCTATAGTATTGCTTTGAATGTTTTTAATAAGATTTCTAAGGAGTAAAAAATACAACCAAGACTATGAGAGTATTGTTGTTTGGATTAATCTTTGTCCATTTTTATGGGTATGGCCAGGATACGTTTACTTTGAAACCGAAGACTATAAGTCAAATTAAAGACTTTGAAAAAAGTTTAGGCTCCCAAATAATAGGCTTCAGGTTCTTTAACCCAAAATATGATTTGAATTACCAAAAGAATATTGATGTAATGGACTCAGTTTTAATATTCAAGAGGACGAACGATAACTTCTATCCAGGCTTGCATACTTGGTATTTTTATGATAAAGACTCACTTGTAAACCTGATATATTATCATTGGGGCTTTTATAATACTGCTTTCAACTTTAAGGAACATCCTGGACTCTTGGAGAAACAAACAAAAAGATATAAGGAATATTCAAAGAAATTTAATGTTATTAAGAAAAGTGTTGAGCGGTTAGTAAAGAAGAAAGGGAAAAAAATAAATGATAACGAATACCGATGGGAGATCGATTCATCCATAATATTATTGTTAATGAGGTTTGATAAGAAACTTCGCGAAAACCCAGGAGGACTTGGGAAATCAGGAGATTATAAAATTGAACTAAGAATATATTTTACCTCCAAAGAGATCGCTGGAGATACTTTTTAAAGTATGCTTAATAGTGAAGGTGTACTTGATAGTTCTTTGATCTGAGTAATTTAAGCTGAGGATGATTTAGGATAAAAAAGCTAATGAGAAGGTCAAGTGCTTTTAGCCCTCCAAGTATGGTCAATTTTTCTTAGTTCAGGTCCGATATTTCCTATGTCTACATTTACATCTGCAGATTGGTCATACACGTCTTCAGTTATTATGAGAATAGAGTGTGATATTATGCTCAGGAGATCAGCGGGAATATCGCTATCAGCTATCACTATGTATTTTTTCTCAGAGCTTAATGATATTTTTTCTTTCTTAAAGAAAGCAAATTGCTTGTCATTTTTAAAGAATGAGAAACCGGTTCCGATATGAAATACAATTAGAAATTGATCATTTTCATATTCAAATACTATATGCGGCGCGCGCCAAATTTTATAAAATAGAGTAATGTCAATTTTTCTTTCTCCATTTAGAAACTCAACTAATAACTTACAATTTAGATGAAAAGGTTTTTGCTTCAACTTAAAGAGCCCAATGATATTGCTTGATTGGTTAAACAATGTCCAATCAATTTTCCAAAACTTTTTATTAGCCTTGCCAACGAACAAAATCTCGTTGTTGCGATAAAAAGTAACTGTGCGAAAATCGGATACAATGGTAATTTCGAGAGACATAGAAGATGAATGATTAATTTGCAATTAATGGAAGTCTATTAAAAATTGGTTTACCTGTAAAAATAATGGAAAAAGATAAAAATAGGATATTGTGGGTAGGACCTTGGTACTGATATTGATCCCCTGCTTACTTTGCCTTTGCAGTTCATTTAATTCGAATGATTTTAAGTCCCAAGTCGCATTCGAACAAAAGAGATATACAGACTATAACAACGCAACTTATTTATTTTCAAATGATTCTTTAAAGCAAACTTTGACGATAAAACTAGTCTCAAAGAATCAAGTTCAATTTGAGTTAGTATCTGAAAATATTAAGCGAAATAAAATTTTTAAGCTTAATGGGATTGCAAATTTGGCTAGTGAAAGTGATTCTGAATCTGATGAGGATGAAGATGGAAACGGATTTTTCGTTGATGAATTCAAATATTCCAATCAGTGCACTTTGTATTTTCGCTTGGATGCGGATGAATTCAAAAGGGCTAGAATTAAGATGCATAATTGCTTACTGAAAAATAATTACTCAACGCCGATTAAGTCACTTGGAATAATGCATAGAATAAAATGATGGTGATCTAGTACCTCGGTGATATGAACTGCTGACCGGTATATATATAGCCTGATTGCGATTTTGGTCGGAAGTTGTTTACAAATGTTATGAATGTTTATTATTTAGTTTGGACAGATTTTTTAGTTGGCCGTGCCAAAAATAACCCGGATATGCAGAATTGGAAATTTCAGGGATTTGTACTTATGACTTGGATGAACTCTCTAAATCTTTGGACCTTATTTTCTTTTCCTAAATTATTCGGGATTGAAACATTTCTATTGCGCTTACCCTTTATGGAAGGGACACGCGTAAATAGTGCAGTGGCTTTTTTTATTCAGTTTACATTGGTGTTTTGTATAGCTAACTATTTCTTGATCTTTTATAAGGATCGATATAAAAAGATTACAAAAGAATATCCTTATAGCGGAGGAAGGATAGCTCGTAACTACATTTTCATTACAGCTGGTTCTAGCCTTTTCACCGCCCTTATACTCTTCTTCTTTTACACTAAAGCATGAGGCTAGGTCGGTATAATGATTAAGTACAATCTGTTTTAAACAACCATGAAAAATAAATTTAACATAGTATTATCTCTGCTTTTATTGAGTTCAGGTATGGTCTTTTCACAAGGCTATATTCCAGTAACAACCACCATGAGTACCCCTTATGGCAATGTGCAGTATACTAACTACGTTCCCGGACCTGTTAATAGATATTATATCAATTTGAACAAGCTCGGAAATAGCAGTAGCATGACCTATGAGTTTAAGGTGGTGATGAAGAACGATAGTTCATTTACTGCTAAAACCAAAATTAATGTGAAAGATGACAAGCATCACACTATTGTTATTAAAAACAAAAAGGTAAAGACCGTTATACATCCGTCAGAAACAAAATCACTTTCTCGCGTAACTGTTGATGGTCAAAAGATTTCCGGTATACCTGCAGATAGTTGTTGGCTGTTCAAAACGTATAGTGGTCGAATAAATACCTATTCCTTTTTGGCAGAACCAGGCATGTCCCTCATTACAGCCATTCAGGATGGCGATGAAGGTGCCATTATTCCATTGACCAAGGAAAATTTACTGGAAATGGTTGAATATGATGATCCTAAAGTTCATCAGCTCATTGAAAAGGATGATCTGGTCACTGCTATCAAGCTATACAATAAGAAGAAAAAGTAGCCTTCTCAATCAAATTAGAGTGTAGTAGGTTCAATAAGCTGGTTATGTTTCTAACGGAGAGAGTACTCATATTGCTGCTGATCGCATTTGCCTGTAACGTAAATGTACACGCTCAAACTGGCACTACACATTTGACCAGCGAAGGGAATGAAACAGATACACTGTCCCATCAATTAAAGAAGACTCTTCCAAAATCTGATTCGATTGAAAAGCAAATTCAAAACGCATCAAATTCATCCAGCAAAGTCACAGATAGCTTGCAACATACAAACACTAAAGCGCGGGCCATTCAGCAACACACGCAAAACCAAATAGATAGTCTTCAACAAAAAGCCACCTCCCGGGTAGCAAAACTGGAAGACAAGATCGGTCAGAAATCAAATGTAGCACAGAAGTTAACTGGTAAATCCGGAGCCGCCGATACAGCGATTCCATCTCTGGAGAAATCTGGATCATCCATTCCTAACCTGGATGCATCTGGCGTTACAGAGAAATTAAATGCAGATATACCGGGTACAGATTTGAAGCTGCCATCGGTTGATAAAGGAGTACCCGATGTAAATCTCCCACGAACAGGTGATCTTGGTAAAGTGAATGGACTGAAAGAAGAAGTGAGCGGTGTTGATGGAAAATTAGCGGGTGTAGATCAATACGAAGGTGATCTTCAGAAGATTAGGGAAGGTGCTCCTGAAAATTTAGAA